>CAYOIG010000489.1:0-2602 GCA_964403915.1 uncultured Myxococcaceae bacterium | reverse complement strand
GCCCACGCACACGAGCTTCTCGCGGCGGTGGCGCGAGCCCGCGGCGACCGCTCGCTCTCGGTCTTCCATCTCGAGCAGGCGAAGGCGGGCTTCACGTTCCTCGATGATCGCGCGGCGCTCTCGCGTCTCGAACGCACGGCGCCGTAGCGCTGCGGCGCGCTGCGCGCGAGGCGGTCCTACTTCGTTCGCCCCCACTCCTCGGCGAGCCGGCGGCGCATCTCGGCCTCCCGCTCGCGGATCTCCCAGAAGCGCGCCTTGCGCTTCTCGACGAAGGCGGCGCCGCCTTCCTTGCCTTCCGGCTGATCGAACCAGTCTGGATACATGCTGCTCGAGATCGTTCCCATCTCCGCGTAGCCGTCCATCATCTGATCGAAGCTGGCCTTCAGGATCTCGAGGCAGCCGGGAGAAAGACGCAGCATCTCCTCGCAGAAGCGGTCCACGGCCGCCTCGAGCTGATCGCGCGGCACCACCTCGTTCACCAGTCCCATCGCGAGCGCATCGGTCGCCTTGTAGCGGCGGCAGAGCATCCACATCTCGCGCGCCTTCTTGGCACCGACGACGTTCGCGAGGTAGGGCACGAAGAAGCCGTCGGCCGGGCTCGAGACCTTCGGCCCCGCCTGGCCGAAGACGGCGTCCTCGGAGGCGATCGTGAAGTCGCAGCAGTAGGCCATGTGGTTGTGGCCGCCGAGGCAGTAGCCCTGCACCTGCGCGAGGACGGGCTTGCGCGAGCTGCGGATCAGTCGATTGTGCGGATAGCGGAAGTAGAATGCCTCGCGCAGGCCCCAGCGCTCCCACTCGACGTCGCCGCCCACGCCGAAATGCTTGCCGGCGCCGGCCACGACGATGGCGCCGAGAGAGGTGTCGTGGTTCGCGTCGTAGAAGGCGCGGAACATCTGATCGACGGTCCGCAGCGTCATCGTGTTCATCTTCTCGGGCTTCGCGATCGTGATGCGCGCGATTCCGCCGCCGAGCTCCTCGTGACGCTTCTTCTCGTAGAGGATCTCGTCGAAGTCGAGCCCGTCTCCCGCGACGCGCTCCCACGCCGTCCAGCTCATGACAGACCTCCCGCCTCCCGCTCCCGGAGGCACCGCCGTCTCACGTCTTCAGCACCACGGCCGTGGCGTTGCCACCGAGCCCGATCGTCTGTCCGAGCCCGACCTTCGCGTTCGGCACCTGGCGACCGCCGGCTTCCCCCCGGAGCTGCCACGTGAGCTCGGCCACCTGGAACACGCCCATGGCCGTGGTCGCTTCGCCGAACGACTGGAAGCCGCCGCTCGCGTTGATGGGGAGCCTTCCATGGGGAGCGGTCTCACCCTTCTCGACCAGCCGCTCGGCCTCGCCGGGCGCGCACAGGCCCCACTCTTCGGGGAAGGCGAGCTCGTAGTAGACGGTGTTGTCCTGCAGCTCGACGAGGCTCATGTCGCGCGGCCCGAGCCCGGAGCGCTCGAAGGCCTTCTCGACCGCGAGCTTCGCCTCGCTGTGCAGCGTCGGCCCCGATGGGCTCACGGCGGCCAGATGGCGCGTGATGCCGTCGTCGAACCGCGCGGTCGCCACCGTGCTCGACGCAATCCACACCGGCTTCGTGGTCTTGCGCCGTGCGAACGCCGCCGAGCAGATCACCGCAGCCGCCGCCCCGTCGCTCACCGGGCAGATTTCGTAGAGACGGAGCGGGAAGCAGACCATCGGCGATTTCATCACCTCCTCGAACGTGAAGGGCTTGCGGAAGCGCGCGTAGGGATTGTGGACCGAGTTGGCGTGGGCCTTCACCGCGATCTTTGCCAGATGCTCCTCGGTGGTGCCATGATCCTCCATCCGCCGCCGGCACAGCATGCCCCAGAAGGCGGGCCCGGAGACGCCGACGCAGCGCTGGCGCAGGAACTCCGGATCCGTCGTCTCCTCGACGCCGGAGGTCTGGATGAAGCCCTTGGGCATCTTCTCACCACCGACGACGAGCACGACGTCGTGAAGACCGCTCGCGACGAGCGTGTGGCCGATGTTGAAGGCGTTGCCACCCGCGGAGCAGCCGGCCGAGAGGTTGTAGACGGGGATGCCCGTCGAGCCCATGTCCTCGACCACGTCGTTGCCGTTCAGCCCCCAGCCCTTGCCGCCCGAAAAGCGCGAGCTCGCGGCCGCGACGGCCTCGATCTCGCGCCAGGCGATGCCCGCATCCGCGAGCGCGGCCGCGACGGCCGCACGGCACAGGTCGGTGACCGACTTGCCCTCGAACTTTCCGAAGGGGTGCATGCCCACCCCGAGGACTGCCACGTCTCTCACCGGTCTTCTCTCCTCTTGCCTGCGCAGGGTGCGCGGCGTCCGGGTGCGGGTGTTGCCGGGCTGCGCATCAGCACGGCCGGAACTGCCAGGTGACGACGTCGTTCCCGTCCGCGTCGCGATACAGCCGGCCGAGGGTGAGCTCGACGGGAAGCCCGCCGCGGAGCCTGGCGAAGTCGTCGGTCTCGATGCGACCGAGCACGCGGAGGCCCTCGGCGAGGTCGATCATGCCGAGGGCATAGGGCTGATAGGGCTCGTCGTACCGTGCCGGCGGGGGAGGGGGGTAGTTCTGCACCGCGCAGCTGAAGAGAACGCCGTGCGGGCCGAAGCG
>CAYOIG010000488.1:0-4571 GCA_964403915.1 uncultured Myxococcaceae bacterium | reverse complement strand
GTCATCGATGCGCTGATGGAGATGGATCTCCACTTCCCCAAGGTCGACGCCGCCAAGCGGCGCGAGCTCCAGCAGGTCAAGAGAGCGCTCGAGGCAGAGGGGAAGCGACCGGAGCGCAGGCCCCGACGGCGCGCCTGAGGGGGCAACGACCCAGCCGCCCGGCGGCGACGAAATAAAGCCGACCTTCCACGCGAGCCGTGTCGGCATGCGAGGGGATGGATCGACGGATCGCGGCTAAAGCCCCCCCAACCGCCGGCCGCTCCGGTTTCCT
Source organism: uncultured Myxococcaceae bacterium (assembly GCA_964403915.1). GTDB lineage: Bacteria > Myxococcota_A > UBA9160 > UBA9160 > UBA9160 > MYXO. The sequence continues at coordinate 4,300 of CAYOIG010000488.1, read as the reverse complement.
GGTTGCAGCCCGCAGCAGGGGCTGGTAGCAAGGGCTGGCCGAGACGCCGGTCTGAGGGGGACGGATGCGAGGAAGGCTCCGAGAGCTGGCACGCTGCGCGGGCACGTTCTGCCTTGCACTCGCCACGCTCCCGCCGCTCCCGGCCGCCGCGCTCGCTCCTCCGCCGCCCGACGTGCTCGATCTCGCCCTCCGCGCCTATCGCTGCGCGCAGTCGCGCGGGGAGGTTTCGAAGCCGACCCTCGCCTTGATCGATTACGCGCTCCCCTCCACCGAGAAGCGGCTCTGGCTGATCGACACCGATTCGGGTCGCGTGCTGCAGCACGAGCTCGTGGCGCACGGGCGCGGAAGCGGAGATCTATTCGCCGAGCAGTTCTCGAACGAGGAGAGCTCCCATCAGTCGAGCCTCGGGCTCTTCGTCGGCCGCAGCGCCTATGCCGGCGAGCACGGGCTCTCGCTCCGGCTCGACGGGCTCGAGCCCGGTATCAACGACCAGGCGCGCAGTCGTGCGATCGTGATGCACGGCGCCTGGTACGTGAGCGAGGCGCACGTCGCGCGCTGGGGGCGTCTCGGACGCAGCCTCGGCTGCCCCGCTCTCGCTCCGGAGGTGACGGCGGGCGTGATCGAGCGTCTGCGAGACGGCGCTGCCGTCTTCGCCTATGGATCCGATCCTGACTTCCTGCGCCGCTCGCCGTACCTGCGCTGCGACGAGAGCCGGCTCCCGGCGCGCGTGGCCTCGGCTCGTCAGCGGCCGGAGTAGCCGCCGGAGGGCTGCTTCTCGAGCTCGGCATCGCGGCCGTAGACATCCTCGAAGAAGCGCACCTCGCCGCCGGGCTGCGCCACCGCCGTCAGGTACTCGACGTAGACGGGGATCGGCTCGAGCACGTCGACCTGGCTCGTGCTGCCGGCCGTCATCGAGGCCAGGATCCGCGCACGCGTCCAGGCTGGCTGATCGCGCAGCGCGAACTCAGCGAGCGTTACGGGATCCTCTACGCGGATGCAGCCGTGGCTGAAGTCGCGACGCGGTCGAGCGAAGAGGCTCCTGGCTGGGGTTGCGTGCAGGTAGATGTCCTCGTCGTTCGGGAAGATGAACTTCAGGAGCCCGAGCGAGTTGTCGGGCCCGGGCCGCTGCCGAAGGCCCAGCGCACCCGACGCGAGCCCGGCCAGCGTCGCCTTCGTCACGGCCTGCGTCGGCGCGCCGCCGCCCACGATGTCGAGGCGCTCCTTGCCGAGATAGCCGGGGTTGCTGCGAATCTTCGCGAGCATCTCCTTGCGAACGATGCTGTACGGCACGTTCCAGGCCGGGCGGAAGACGAGGGACTCCATCTCCCCCGAGAGGGAAGGCGTCTCCGTCTCGGCGGCCTTGCCGACGATCACCTTCATGTCGGGCTCGCCGCTACCCGGCATCGGGGCGGCCTCGCTCCGGAGCACGTAGAGCCGGAACTCCGGAATGTTCACCAGGATCGCAGGCTTTTCACCAGGAGCCGGGAGCGAGTGCCAGCGCTCGAGCGTGCGCTCGATCTGGCGAACGCGCTGGCGAAGCGGAACCAGGAGCGCCTGCGCCGTTCCCTTGCCGATCACACCGTCGGCCGCGAGACCGTGTCTCGTCTGGAAGTGTTTGACGGCGACGGCGAGAGCGGCGTCGTAGAGGTCGCTGCGCGAGGCCGCTCCGGGAGCAGGCGCTGCGTCTCCGAGTGCCTCGAGCCAGCGGCGGAGTGAGGGAACGAAGGGGCTACGCGCTCCGGGACGCACTCCGGTGAGATCGGGAGGCGGCGCGAGCGACGGATCTTCGGCGAGCGCGCGGTAGTGGAGAAGCGCCCGCTCGAGAAGAGCGTGGCGTTCGTAACGGGCCGCGGCGGGTGAGGGCTCGGGCGGCGGCATCGGCTGCGAGGCCGCGTCGGGCCGGGCCTTCGAGCTGGCGGCGTCGCCGTGCCGCAGCCCGGCATCGGCGGCCTTTGCCGCGGCCTGCGATCCTCTCGCGGGTGCGATCGGTGGCCTCGCAGGGCCTGCCGCGCACGCGAGCATTGCAGCGGTAGCCAGGATCACTCCCGCCAGATTGCGGGAAGCGGGCAGCCTCAGCGCGCGCTCCCGTTCCGCATGAAAGCGTTCGCGAGCGCGTCCACGTACTCGTTCCAGCGCGAGCCGTCGTGAGCGCGGATCCAGCGCAGCGTGACCCTCGGATGCGCCTTTGCGAGCCGGTAGAGCTCCTGCACCAGCGCGAGGTTCTTGATCGGCCCCGTCTTGCGCTTCCAGTCGAGCGCCTCCCACTTGACCGCCCACTCGTTCACCGTCTTCACGCAGATCTCGCTGTCGCTGAAGATCGTCGTCTGCGCGTCCGCCGGCATCGCCCGATAGGCCTCGATCAAGGCCGTCAGCTCCATGCGGTTGTTGGTGGTGGCGGGATCGGTCCCCGAGCCCTGCGCGCGGATCTCGTCGTCCTCGACCCAGACGAAGCCCCAGCCGCCGGGCCCCGGGTTGCCCTCACAGCTTCCGTCGGTGAAGACGCCGCTCTTCGGCCCCGAGCTATGGCGCGCCAGCACCTCCTCGGGCGTGAGCAGCTCGCGCGGACGAAAACCCAACTGCGTCAGGCCCCCACGCGGAAGTGCACGACGTCGCCGTCGCGCATCACGTATTCCTTGCCCTCGACGCGCATCAGGCCCTTCGCCTTTGCGCCCGTTTCGCCGCCGCAGGCGACGTAGTCTTCGAAGGCGATGATCTCGGCACGGATGAAGGTGCGCTCGAAGTCGGTGTGGATCGTGCCCGCCGCCTGCGGCGCGAGCGTGCCGCGGCGGATCGTCCAGGCCTTCACCTCCTTCGGCCCGGCCGTGAGGAAAGTGATGAGATCGAGAAGGGCATAGGCCGCCTGCACCAGACGATGCAGGCCGGGCTCAGCGAGGCCGAGGTCTTCGAGGAACGCGGCCTTCTCGTCGTCGTCGAGCTCCGACAGCTCGCTCTCGACCTTCGCACACAGGCGAGCGAAGCCGGCCCCCTCCTTCGCGGCGCGCGCCTCGACGGCCACGGTATGGGCGTTTCCGGCGAGTCCCTCTTCGTCCACGTTCTCGAGGTAGAGAACGGGCTTGCCCGTCAGCAGATGGCATTCACGGAGCGCCGTCGCCTGGTCTTCCGGCACCGGGAAGCTCCGCGCGAGTCTGCCCTCGGCGAGGTGTGCGTAAAGGCCCTCGAAGAAGGCCACCTCCTCCTTCGCGCCCTTGGTCGCGCCGCCCTTCGCGGCCCGGCGTGCGCGCTCGAGGCGACGCTCCACGGTGTCGAGATCGGCGAGGCCGAGCTCGGTGTCGATGGTCTCGATGTCGCGGATCGGATCCACGCCCCCCTCGACGTGCACCACGTTCTCGTCCGCGAAGCAGCGGACGACGTGAACGATGGCGTCCACCTCGCGGATGTGGGCGAGAAACTGGTTGCCGAGCCCCTCGCCCTTCGACGCGCCGCGTACCAGACCCGCGATGTCAACGAACTCGACGGTTGCCGGAACGATCTGGGCTGCGTGGACGATCTCGTCGAGGGCGGCGAGCCGCGCGTCCGGCACGGCGACGATGCCGGCGTTGGGCTCGATGGTGCAGAAGGGGTAGTTCTCGGCACCGATTCCTGCCGCCGTAAGGGCGTTGAACAGGGTGCTCTTGCCGACGTTCGGCAGACCGACGATGCCGCAGCGCAGTGCCATGGGATCGGTAGCTTCCTCGAATCCGGGGGGAGCGCCAGGGGGAGCCCGGCAGGCCCGTCAGTCGTCGCCGGCGCTCGCTCCACCGGCCCCGCCGGCGTAGGCCGCAAGGCATTCGCGCCGCCAGTCCTCGTAGCGGCCTGCGAGGATGGCGCGCCGTGCATCCTGCACCAGGCGCTCGTAGTAGTGCACGTTGTGGATCGAGCACAGGATCGCCGAGAGGATCTCGTTGGCGGCAAAGAGGTGGTGCAGGTAGGCGCGGCTGAAGCCGCCGCTGCAGGCGGCGCAGTCGCACGAGGTGTCGATCGGATAGCCATCGCGACGGTAGCGCCGGTTCGTGAGCCGAAGGCGCCCGCGCGACGTGAAGACCGAGGCGGAGCGCGCGTAGCGGGTCGGGATCACGCAGTCGAACAGGTCGATGCCGAAGCCGATTGCCGCGAGTATGTCCTCGGGCAGCCCGACGCCCATCAGATAGCGGGGCTTGTGCTCGGGGAGCAGCGGCGCCGCGTGCGCGGTGACTCGGCACAGGAGCTCGTGCCCCTCGCCCACGGAGACGCCGCCGATGGCGTAGCCGGGCAGGTCGAGCGCCACCAGCCCCGCCGCGCAGCGCTCGCGGAGCTTCGGATA
>CAYOIG010000487.1:0-9310 GCA_964403915.1 uncultured Myxococcaceae bacterium | reverse complement strand
GGCCTGGCCGAGGCGCGACATCAGCATGTCCCCGACCCCGGCCTGCAGGTAGTCGGCACGATCCTGGCTGTGCACCAACACCGGCAGCAGCAGCACCTTGACCGGATCCGCGGCCGCGGCCGGCCGCGTGCCGGCGAGGATCAGGACGCCCGCCATGACGAGAGCAAGGGAGAAGCGGCTCACGGGCTCTACTCCTGGGGATCGATGGGAGTGCGGGGCCCGCTCACCCCGGCGGACCCGCCCGGTTCTACCACCCGCTCCCCATGGGGTCAAGCCGGGAGGCAGAGCTGCCGGACGGCAACGGCGGCCTCGCGCAGCAGGGAGAGCGAAACCTGCCCGAGCGGGTAGTCGGCGCTGAAGACCACCTCCTCGATCCCTGCGTTGATGATCATCTTGGTGCAGGTGAGGCAAGGCGAGAAGGTCGAGTACAGCGCGGCCCCGCGGACCGAGACGCCGTGATAGGCCGCCTGGGTGAGGGCGTTCTCCTCGCCGTGAGAGCAGAGGCATTCGTCGAGGCGCGTTCCCCCTTGCGCGAACGAATTGCAGCGCGGGCAGCCGCCCTCGTTGCAGTTGCGCGTACCGCGGGGGGTGCCGTTGTAGCCCGTCGAGATGATGCGGCGGTCGCGCACGATCACGGCGCCGACCTTGCGCTTCACGCAGTTGCTCCGCGACGCCACCATCCGGGCGATGCTCATGAAGTACTCGTCCCAGCCCGGTCGCTCGAAGTGCAGGCAGCGTCCGAGCACGGCCTGAAGCTCCGCGTGCAGGGCCGGAAGGTCGCCATCGTTGCGAAGATGGAAGTCTGCGAGGGCACGAACCGCGAGGAGCTGCTGAGCGGCCGGGTCGTCGCTCGCGAGCTCTCGACCCTCGAGGCTGCGCAGCGCATCGAGCGTCAGCGGGTCTCCTCCACGCCCGCGGCGGCGCAGCCGCTCCACGCGCGTCGGCTCTTCGGCGTCGATCCACAGCAGGCGAAAGCCGCTTCCGGTGCGGCGCAGCGCCTCGACCTCCGCCGGATGGCGGATCGAATCGACGACGTAGTTGCGGTCGGGCAGGAGCTGCTTCACCAGGCGCTCGGCGAGCACGGCCTGACCTCCGGCCGTGCGCAGCGCGTTTCCCGTCTCGATCATGCGCTCGCGCGTCTCGCTCTCGCCCCGCAGGCGCAGCTCGTCGCGGATCACGTCCGAGAGCGAGAGGGCGTAGAAGCTCCGCTCGCGCAGGAAAGCAACCGCTTCCCCCTTGCCCGCGCCATACGGTCCCGAGATGCCGAGAATCACACCGTCCTCCGGAGCGGGAGGCTGTAGCACGCGGGCATCGGCTCTGGCAGCCTGCCCCGATGAGGCAGCGGTTTCACGCGGAGAGGTCGAGCCCGAGCCAGACCGTGCCGCTCGCGTCGATCCGCTCGCGCTCGGCCACGATGCCCAGGCCGGCCGCCCCGAGCTGCTCCCGCACGAAGTCTCCCTCCGCGACGAGGATCCCGGAGACGAGGACGCGGGCGCCGGGCCGGACGTGCTCGACGAGGGACGGGAGCAGCGGGAGCAGCTCCCGCTTCAGCAGGTTTGCCAGCACGAGATCGAAGGCCCGCGGCCCGAGTGCCTCGAGGGAGCCCACGACGAACTCGGCCCTTGCGGCGAGTCCGTTCGCGCGCGCGTTCTCGCGCGCCACGGCCACCGCTACGGGGTCGACATCGACGCCGAGCGCTGCGGCCGCGCCGAGCCGAAGCGCGGCGAGAGCCAGCACGCCGCTTCCGGTCCCGACGTCGAGCACGCGCATCCCTGCGCGCAGCGATCGCGGCAGCGCCGCCAGCAGCTCGAGGGCGAGCCGGGTCGACTCGTGGCTGCCCGTTCCGAACGCCTGCCCCGGGTCGATTACGACCTCGGACTGCCCCGGTGCGAGCGCAGACGCGGCGAAGCTCGGCCGCACCACCAGCTCGTCCGAAACCACGATCGGCGCGAGCCCTGCGCGCCAGGCCCCGGCCCAGTCCTGCGGCGGGCACGCCACTGGCTCGCTCACGACGCCCACACCGCAGGTCGCCACGACCGCCGACCGCACCGCGTCGGCCAGCGGTTCGGGGGCGTAGATCCGCAGCATGACCGTTCCCGGCTCCTCGCCCTCGCACTCCTCGAGCCCCAGCGCGCCGGCCGCAAAGGCCTCGGCGGCGGCGATCTCGGCAGCGTCGGCGTCGCGCGCCTCCGCTCGGAAGAGGAAGCACGCCGGGGTGTCGATGCTCGCACTGGCGTCGCTCACGCTCCTCCCCGGCTGCTATCTCGGCCATGTGGCGGCGGGCCAGCTCCGGCTGCTGCGGGCGCGAACGCCGATCACGCGCGCCCTCGCCGACCCGGCCACGACGGACGACGAACGCGAGCGCCTCGCGCTCGTGCTCGAAGCCAGAGAGCACGCCCGGGATCTAGGCCTTCGCGTCGGCGAACAGTACACGACCTTTGCGCCCTGGCCCGGCGATCGCCTGGTGACGGCGGTGGTTGCGACGGAGCCCGGGACGCTCGCGCCCGCGGGCTTCTGGTTCCCGCTCCTCGGACGCGTTCCCTACAAGAGCTACTTCACGCCCGAGGCGGCGGAGCGCGAGGCGGAGGCGCTTCGGGGCGAAGGCCTCGACGTCTGCCTGTCGCCGGTGTCTGCCTATTCGACGCTCGGCTGGCTGGCGGATCCGGTGACCGGCCCGCTGCTCCGGGCTCACCGCACGGATCTCGTGGCGACCGTGATCCACGAGCTCGTACACGCCACCGTGTATGTTTCCGGAGATGCCGACTTCAACGAGGGGCTCGCGACGTTCATCGGCGAGCAGGGCGCCCTCGGCTTCTTCGGCGCTCGGGACGGCCCGGACGCAGCCTCCACCCGAGAGGCGCAGCGCCGCATCGCCGACGAGCGCGCGGTCTCGGGCGCCCTTCGGAGCCTGCGCGAGGAGGTGGCCGCCCTCTATGCCGCCGAGCCCCCTGGGCCTGCCCGAGACGCCCGCCGCACGGCGCTCGCGGCGGGCGCCCGCGAGCGCGTCGCGGGACTCGCGCTCACCACGATCGACGCCGAGGCGCTTGCCGCTCGCCTGCGCACGAACGATGCCTGCCTCGCGCTCGAGGGCACCTACACGCAGGACCTGCCCCGTTACGAAGCCGCGCTCTCTCGCCACGGCGGAGACCTGCGTGCGTTGGTGGCGGCGGCGCGGAAGGCTGCAGGCGACCGCGACCCGCGCGCGGCCCTGCTCCCGCCCTGAACAGGCCGCGGCGAGTGCGGCACGCCGGACGGCGACGGACGGAGCTCGAGGCGCCGCCGGCGTCGGGGGTGGCGGACGAGCCTCAGGCAGGCGCTCCGCGCGGCCGATTAGACCCTTCGTGCCGACGCAGGACCCCCGCAGCCGTGCGCCCTCGCCCCCGGAGGGGCCCTCCGTGCGCCTCGCGCCGGAGCGCGCCGCAGAGCATGCCTCCCGCCTGCGCGCGAACATCGAGCGTGCGGTGCGCTGCAAGGGCGAGGTGGTGCGCCGCGCCGTCGAGACCGTGATCGCCGGCGGCCATCTCCTGCTCGAAGACGTCCCGGGAGTCGGCAAGACCACCCTCGCCCATGCGCTCGCCCGCTCCCTGCGCGCGAGCTTCCGGCGGATCCAGTTCACGAGCGACCTGCTCCCGAGCGACATCGTCGGGGTGTCGCTGCCGGCTCCCGGAGACGGGCGCAGTGCGGGGAGCTTCGTCTTCCAGCCGGGTCCGATCTTCGCGCACGTCGTACTCGCCGACGAAGTGAACCGCGCCAGCCCGAAGACGCAGTCGGCGCTGCTGGAGGCGATGGGCGAGGGCTCCGTGAGCGTCGATGGCGTCTCGCATCCGCTCCCGAAGCCCTTCCTCGTGATCGCGACGCAGAACCCGCTCGAGCAGTTCGGAACGCACCCCCTGCCGGAGTCGCAGCTCGACCGATTCCTGATGCGCCTGCGCCTCGGCTATCCGTCGCCCGCCGACGAGGCCGCCGTGCTGCGCGACGATCCGGCCACGACCGAGCTACCGCGGCTCGAGCCCGTGCTCTCGACCGACGACGTGCTGGCACTCCGCGCCGCCGCCGCCGCCGTAAAGTTCGACGATGCTCTCGTCGGCTATCTGCTGCGCCTCGTCGCCGAGACGCGCGAGCACGAGGGCCTGCGGCTCGGCGTATCGCCCCGCGGCGCGGTGGCGCTGCGACGAGCGGCTCAGGCGCGTGCGCTGGTCGAGGCGCGGGACTTCTGCATTCCGGACGACGTGCGCGATCTTGCCTCCGACGTGCTCGGCCATCGCGTGAGCGTCGCCGCCCACGGCGCGGTGACGGGCGGCTCCGAGCAGGCCGAGTGGATCCTGCGCGAGATCCTCGACCGCACACCAGTCCCGCTCTGAGCGGACCGTCTCGAGCTTCGAGAGAGCGGAGCATCCTCCATGTCCCGTTCCGCTGCATCGGAGGCGCGTGAGGCACGAAGGCGGCGAGGCCGTCTCGTCGGCTCGCGTCTGCCGCGCTGGCTGCGACCCCCGCGAACCCTCCGGCCCACCCGCGCGGGATGGGCGTTCTTCGCCTTCACCCTCGGCGTCGGCTTCGGAGCGCTCAGCAGCGGCAACAACCTGCTGTACCTCGTCTTCTCCCTGATGCTCTCGTTCCTCGTGCTGTCGGGCGTGCTCTCCGAATCGGCGCTCCGCCACCTCGCCGTGCGAAGGAGGTTGCCGCGCGAGCTCTTCGCCGGGGCGCCCGCGACGCTGGCGGTAGAGATCACCAATACGAGCGCACGCATCCCTGCCTTCGCGATCGCGGTCGAGGACCTGCTGCAGCCGCAGGACGGCGTCGCAGCGTACCTCCCGCTCGGGCGCATGTTCGCCCTGCGCGTGGCACCCGGAGAGACCGAGCTGCGCGCGTACCGGCTGGTGCCTCCCCGGCGAGGTCCGCTGCGGCTGGCGGGATTCCGCGTCTCCACGCGCTTTCCGTTCGGACTCTTCGCCAAGGCCTGCATCGTCGAGTGCGAGGACGAGGCGCTGATCTATCCGACCGTGGGAGGAGCGGAGAGCCAGCACGCGATACACGTTGGCGAGGGCGAGGGCATGACGGGCCCGGCCCGGCCAGAGACAGGGAGCGAGGTGGTGGGGCTGCGGCCGTTCATTCCGGGCGACTCCCTTCGCCGCGTCCACTGGCGAGCGACGCTCCGTCGTGGCACGCCCGTCGTACGGCAGAGCGAGGAGCCGCGTGCCGCGGAGGCAGCCGTGTATCTCGCAACGCGCGGCCCCCTGGCAGGCGAGCGCTTCGAGCACAGCGTACGGCGCGCGGCGACGCAGGCCGTGCGCCTGCTGGCGTCTGGCGCGCGCGTCTCGCTGCGAACGGACGACGTCTTTCTCGCGGCAGGCCACGGCCCGCAGCAGCGCGCGCGCCTGCTGGCCTTCCTGGCGCACGTTGCGCCCGATGCCGAAACGCCGTGAGCCGTCTCTCCTTCCGCGCGACCCTCGAGACGCCCCGCCCGCGCTCTGCGCTGGTGCTGGTGGCGCTCGCGAACCTCACGCTGGCAGTAACGGGGCAGATCCCGCCTGTCCTGCTCGCGGTCCAGGCCGGCGTGATCGCCGCGGCCGCCGCACTGCGCAGCGCACCGCTGGGCTGGCAGCTTCGGGGCCTGTGGCTCAACACGGGCCTCGCCGCCGCCGCAGTGCTCGCGCTCTACGAAGCGCGCCGCGGCATGCCGGCCAGCGTCGCGCTCGCGCAGCTCGTGCTTCTGGCATCGGGTGTGCTGGTCCTCGACGCGCGCCCGCGGCGCTCGGAGTTCATTCTGGTGGCGCTCGCCCTCTTCCAGGTGGTGCTGGCGTCGAGTCTCACCGACAGTCTGCTCTTCCCGCCGCTGCTCATGGCCTTTCTACCTACCTGCGTGTGGACGCTCCTGGTCCATACGATCCGGAGCGAGGCGCTCGAGGCCGGAGACCCCGCTGCGGCGCGTGAGGCGATTACGCCCGGTCTGCTCGGCATGACGCTCGGGGCTTCGGCGCTCTCGCTCCTGCTCGGCCTCTGCCTCTTCTTCCTGCTCCCGCGCATGCACGAGGGTCTGATGCGTGCCGGAGGCGCAGCGCCGCTCGCCAGCAGCGGCTTCTCGGATCATGTCGATCTCGGAGACCTCGGGAGGATCCAGAGCGATCCGAGCGTGATGCTGCGGGTCGAGACAACGGCCGGGAGGCCTCCTGCGCCGCAGGACGCCTATTGGAGGGGTCTCGCCTTCGACCGCTTCGATGGTCACACCTGGTCACGGACGAGAGGCACGCACACGCCGCTCGACGGCGATCCGACGGTGGGCATCGACCTCGGCCGCCGCCGCGACCCTCCGGATCTCGTGCAGCGCATCCTGCGCGAGCCCGTGGCCGCAGGCGTACTCTTCGGAGCCGGCGAGCCGCTGCGCCTGCAGGGCGCAACGGGGCGCATCGAGCGCGATGGCAGCGGCGGTCTCTACGCGCCCCAGAGCGCCGAGAGCCGGATCCGCTACGAGATCTCGGTGCGGGCCAGGGCGCCGGACGAGGATGCGCTCGGGAGAGACGTCGCGCTGGCGCCGGCGGGCGCCGAGCTGCTCCTCGCGCTGCCTCCCCTCGCACCGGAGATCTCCGATCTTGCCGCTGACATCGTCGCCGGGGCTCCGAACGATCTCGCGCGGGCGCATGCCCTCGAGCGCTGGCTGCGCGAGAACGGGCGCTACAGCGACACGCCGCCGCACGCGCTCCCGAGCGATCCTCGCGCGCCGCTCGAGCGTTTCCTCCTGGGCGAGCTTCGCGGGCACTGCGAGTACTTCGCGAGCGCCATGGTGGTGCTCGCGCGCAGCGTCGGCCTTCCGGCGCGTCTCGTGAACGGCTTCGCCGGCGGACGCCACAATCGTGTCGGCGACTTCGTGGAGCTGACCGGCTCGGACGCCCATGCCTGGGTGGAGATACACTTCCGCGATCATGGCTGGGTGCGCTTCGATCCAACGCCCCCCGACCTGCGGCTCGCGGCTGCCGGCGGCGAGATCTCACTCGGTCGCCGTCTCGACGATCTGAGAAGTGCCCTCGAGCTGCTCTGGTTCCGTCACGTCGTCGAGTTCGATCGGGACCGCCAGGTGGGCGCGATGGTCACGGCGTGGCGAGGGCTCGACCGCTGGCTCGCCCGCAACGAAGAGGCGAGCGGCGAAGGGCGGCGGGGCTGGCTGGAGCGCCTTGGCCCCTTGCCGTCCGCGGCCTGGGTCGGTCTCGGCGCCGGCCTGGCTCTCGCAGCTCTCGCTTGGCGGATGCGCGCGGGCCGCACGGGGAGCGCGCCGCTTCCGCGCGCGTATGCCCGCGCCCTGCGGCTGCTGGCCCGTCGCGGTTTCCTACGCGCTCCCGGGCGCACCCCGCGCGCGTTCGCTCGCGAGCTCGCCACCCGGATCCCGCCCGCCGGCAGCGCGGCCTTCGCCGCGCTCACGGAGGCCTATCTGGGCGAGCGCTACGGGGGGCGGCCCGCAGCGGGCGGCGCAGCCGAGCTGCGCGCGTTGCGTGATAGCCTGCGGGGGTGACTCCGGCCGCTGCCCCGCCCCGCACCATCGCCCTCGATGCCATGGGAGGCGATCTCGCGCCGGCAGCACCCGTGGCCGCCGCTGCGGCGCTCTCGCGCACCACCGACATCCATCTGCTCCTGGTCGGAGACTCCCGCAGCCTCGAGCCCCTGCTCACGCGAGCCGGCGCAGACCGCGAGCGGATCGAGATCCTCGACGCCCGGGATGCGGTGCCGATGGCCGAGGAGCCGCGCGCCGCGCTCGCACGGCAGGAATCGAGCATCGCGCTGGCCGTGCGCGCGCTGGCCGAAGGCAGGGCCAACGCGCTCGTCTCCGCGGGCAACACCGGGGCGACCCTGCTGCACGTTGCCCACTCGATCCGTCGGCTCCCCGGCGTCCGGCGCGCTGCGCTCGCGGCCGTGCACCCGACCCTCCCCCGCCCGCACAACCCGGATCCCTTCGCGCTGCTGCTCGACGTGGGAGCGACCACGAGCTGCACCCCGGAGGACCTCGTGCAGTTCGCCCTCATGGGATCGGCCTACGCCTCCCGCATCTCGAAGGTGGCGGCGCCGACCGTGGGCCTGCTCAACATCGGAGAGGAAGCGAGTAAGGGCGACGAGACGCTGCGCAGCGCCCACGCGCTGCTCTCGCGAGCGCAGGGCATCCACTTCGCAGGCAACGTCGAGGGCCGTGGCGTGCCGCTCGGCGTGGTGGACGTCGTGGTCTGCCCCGGTCTCCTCGGCAACGTGGTGCTCAAGCTCCTCGAGAGCCAGAGCGAGCTGCTGCTCGGTCTCGGAAATGCGGCGCTGCGCAAGCGTCCCGACTGGCGCCTCGGGCGCTGGCTCCTGCGGGGCAGCATCGCGAAGCTGACGCGCGTGTTCGATTATGCGGCCTATGGCGGCGCACCGATCCTCGGTTTCGAGCGCATCGTGATCAAGGCGCATGGCCGCTCCACGGCCAGCGCGCTGGTCAACGCCGTGAAGGTGGCGGCCAAGGCCGTGCGCGACGACGTCTGCGGCGCAATCGCGACCGGCATCGAAGATCTCGGGCGTGCCGCGCCGTGAGCCGTCGCTTCGTCTTCCTCGATCGCGACGGAACCCTCGTACGCGATACCGGCTACGTCCACAGACTCGAAGACTACGCGCTGCTGCCCGGCGCGGCCGAGGGCCTTCTTCGGCTCCAGCGCGCGGGCTTTGCGCTCGCCATCGTGACGAACCAGAGCGGGATCGGGCGCGGCCTCTACACCACGGAGCAGTTCGAGACCTTTCAGCGGCACCTGATCGCAGATCTCGCTCGCCAGGGCATCCGGATCGAGCGCACGTTCGCGTGTCCGCACCGGCCCGAAGCGGGCTGCGGCTGCCGCAAGCCTGCACCCGGCCTGCTCTGGCGCGCGCGCGACGAGCTCGGCGCCGATCTCTCCCGCTCCTGGGTCGTGGGCGACGGGGCACGCGACGTCGAGGCCGCGCGCAATGCCGCCTGTGCGGGCGCCATCCTGGTCGGCGGGCCGCCCGGAGCGGCTGCGGCGGCAGGCGCGGCAGCGGCGAGCGATCTCGCCGAGGCGGCCGCGATCATCCTCGCGGCCGCGGAGGGCTCCTAGCCCTACGGTGCGCCGAGCAGCTTGTGGGTCTGCGGAATCACGCGCACGTCCCGCAGACTGCGGGACGCGCGGGCGGCGAGCTCGAGGAGCCGCGCGGCCGGCACGCTCTCCTTCACGCCGCCGCAGGGCGTCACGGGCTGCAGCACGAGACAGGCCTGCGGATGCACGCGCGCGACACAGTCGAGCGCCACGTCGATCTCCGCATTCGTAGACGACGGTGTCACCACGATCTT
>CAYOIG010000486.1:0-8529 GCA_964403915.1 uncultured Myxococcaceae bacterium | reverse complement strand
CACGACTACGGCCTCGAGATCACGCTCGCCGGAAGGGTCGACCCGCTGGCCGGGTGGCTCACGCCGCCGGCCCGTCTCGACGACCTCGTCCGGGAGCGCGTCCTCGACCGGTTCGGCCACTGCCGACTGAACGACGACCCCCTCTTCGCGGCGTGCGTTCCGACGGCGGAGAACATCGCGACCGCGGTGCACGCGGAGCTCTCCGGGCCCGTCGAGGCGCTCGGGGAGGTGCGCCTCGTCCGCGTGCGGGTGGTCGAGACGCCGCGCAACGCCTTCGAGTATGGAGAGCCTGCATGAGTTCGGATGACCTCGACCCGATCGAGCCGCTGATCCGCGCGCAGATCAAGGAGCTCGGAGAGGATCCGGGCCGCGACGGTCTGGCCCGCACGCCGCAGCGCGTGGCGAAGGCGCTGCGCTTTCTCACCTCGGGCTACGGGCAGGATCCGATGGCCCTGCTCAACGGTGCGCTCTTCGACGTCTCCTACGACGAGATGGTGCTGGTGAAGGACATCGACTTCTTCAGCCTCTGCGAGCACCACATGCTGCCCTTCTTCGGGCGCGTTCACGTCGGCTACATCCCGAACGGCAAGATCGTTGGGCTCTCGAAGATCCCGCGCCTCGTCGACATGTTCTCGCGCCGGCTCCAGGTGCAGGAGCGCCTCACCACCGAACTCGCCGGGATTCTGGAGTGCGTGCTCCAGCCGCGCGGCGTCGGAGTCGTGGTCGAGGCCATCCACCTCTGCATGAAGATGCGCGGCGTCGAGCAGCAGAATGCCTTCGCCGTCACGAGCTCGATGCGCGGCGCCTTTAGCACCGACGTCAAGACCCGCACCGAGTTCATGGAGCTGATCCGGCACCGCAAGGAGAGCTTCGCGTAGGCGAAGGCGGGCGCGCAGCGGGGCGGCTACGCCAGATCGAGAAAGTCGAGCAGGGCCCTGCGGACCTCGTCCTGAATCGCTTCCGGCAGCAGGCCGAGACCCTCGCGAAACAGGCGGTTGTCCCACGCGAGGATCTGGTCGACCAGCACGTCGCTGTCGTGTTCCAGGCGGCAGACGCCGGCGGGCAGGCGCACGCGAAGCGGGAACGCGTCGCCGCTCGCGACCCGGGTCGTGATTGGAAGGATCACGGTGCTCGGGAGGCCCGCCTGCGCGAGCTCCGTCGGCTGGATCGCGAGGCAGGGGCGCTGCTTGCCCGGCTTCGTCCCGACGCGAGGCTCGAGATCGACGGCGTAGACGTGCCACCGCAGCGGCACGACACCGGCCGCGCGGCTCATCGCAGGCGGCGCAAGCGGCTGTGCGGCCGGAAGTCGCGCAGCGCGGCGCGGCTCGCGGTGCTCCAGAAGCCGGCCCGCCCGCGGGTGCGCTACTCGATGCATCCATGCCGCGCGCGATCGTCGTCGAGAAGACCGGCGGGCCGGAGGTGCTGCGGGTCGCGGAGCGCGATCCGGGGGCGCCGGGCGCGGGGCAGGCGCGCGTTCGCGTCGCGGCGGCGGGCGTCAACTTCATCGACGTCTACTTCCGAACGGGGCTGTATCCGCGGCCGCTGCCGTTCGTCGCGGGGCTCGAAGGGTCGGGCGTCGTCGAAGCGGTCGGCGAAGGTGTTGCGGGCCTCGCGGCCGGCGACCGCGTGGCGTGGGCGTCGGCGCCGGGGTCGTACGCCGACGTCGTGGTCGCGCCGGCCGCGCAGCTCGTCCGCGTGCCCGGCGGCGTCGACCTCGCGACGGCCGGCGCCGCGATGCTGCAGGGGATGACGGCGCACTATCTGGTGTTTGCGCTACGTGAGCCGCGGCCGGGCGACTGGGCGCTCGTGCACGCGGCTTCCGGCGGGACGGGCCTCTTGCTGGTGCAGATGCTCCGCCGGGCCGGCGTTCGCGTCATCGGGACGTGCTCGACCGAGGCGAAGGCCGATCTCGTTCGCGACGCGGGCGCCGAGCGCGTCGTGCGCTACGACCGCGAGGACTTCGTCGCCGCGGCGCGCGCGGCCAGCGGCGGCCGCGGCGTCGACGTGGTCTACGACGGAGTCGGTGCCGCGACGTTCGACGGCAGCCTCGCGTCGCTGCGCCCGCGCGGGCTGCTCGCGCTCTTCGGCCAGTCGAGCGGGCCCGTGCCGCCGTTCGACCTCCAGCGCCTCAATGCGGGCGGCTCGCTCGTCGTGACGCGGCCCTCGCTCGCGCACTTCGTGGCGACGCGCGACGAGCTCGAGATGCGCGCGCAGGCGGTGCTCGGCGCGGTGGCCGCCGGCGAGCTGCGCGTTCGCATCGGCGCGCGGTTCGTGCTCGCCGACGCGGGCGAGGCGCAGCGTGCGCTCGAGAGCCGGGCGACGTCGGGGAAGGTGATCCTCGTTCCGTAGCCGTCCCCGGCGCTTCGCTACTGCCGCGTGAGGGCCTTCAGGTCGACGCTCAGCTTGCCGGCCTCGGCGAGCGCCTTGCGCTCCGCCTGCAGCCAGGCCGACTGGATGCGATTTCGCTCCTCTTCGAGCAGGCGCTCGCGCGCCGCGGGCAGTTCCTTCGCCAGATCCTCGGCGCTCGGCTCATTACGGCGGATGAGCTGGATCAGGACCAGCTTGTCGCCCACCTCGTAGATGCGGTCCGAAGCCGGCTTCTCGGGAGTGAGGAGAAAGGCCGCGCCCAGCACCTCTGGCGACGCGCCGAGGCCCGGGATGAAGCCGTCGGGCCTTCGCTTCAGCGCCGCAGTGCGCTCGAGCGCGAGGGCGTCGGCGCGCGCGGCCTGCTCCAGCGTCTGCCCCTGGCTCACCTTCTCGGCCAGGGCCGAGGCGCGCTCGCGAGCCGACTGCTTCGCGGCGTCGGTGGCGAGGATCTCCCGCGCGATCTCGCGCTTCGCATCCTCGAAGCTCCGGCTCTCGGCGGGCTTCTTCTCCTCGAGCTCGATCACGTGGAAGCCGAAGTCGGTCTGCACCACGTCGGAGATCGCTCCCGGCTCCATCACGAAGGCGATCTCCTCGAAGGGCTTCACCATCTGCCCGCGCTGGAAGAAGCCGAGGTCACCGCCGTTCTCCTTGGAGCCGGGGTCCTCGCTCGCCTCGGCGGCGACCTTCGCGAAATCCTCGCCGCTCTCGACGCGCTGGCGCAGCTTGGTGGCGCGCTCGCGCGCCTCGGCCACCTGGGCTTCGCTGGCGTCACGCGGGACGCGCACCAGGATGTGGCGGGCGCGAACCTTCTCGGGTGCGTTGAAGCGGTCCGGGTGGCCGTCGTAGAAGTCCTTCGTGCGGGCTTCGTCCTTCGCGAGCAGCTCGTCCACCTGCGCGTCCGTGACGAGCACCTCGGAGCCGGGCTTCGCGGCGTCGAGCGCGACGTAGGCGATCTCGACCTCCTGCTTCTGGCGCCGGAGCGCGTCACGCGCCTCGGTCTCGGAGACGGACGCGCTGTCGGAGAGGAGCCGCAGCACCTTCTGGGCGAGGAGCTGCTGGCGAATGGCATCGAGGAAGCGCCGCTCGGTGCCGTACTCGTACTGGATGTAGCCCTTGATGGCCTCGGGACGGAACTCCCCCTTCTCGTCCTTGAAGCCGGGGAGCTGCTTCACGACCTCGACGATCTCCTCGTCGCTGACGCGCAGACCCATGCGCTCGGCCTCGCGCGACAGGATCGCCCCCTGCACCAGGGCGTTGGCCGCCATCAGGTCGAGCTGCGCGCCGATGGCCTTCGGGTCGAAGGAGTCGCCGAGCATGCGCTTGGCCTCTTCCTCCTGCTGGCTGCGTACGCGCAGCAGGTCACGCGCGCCGAAGCGGCGGCCGTCGACGTCCACCACCGCATCGCCGGCCGACCCCTTGAACAGCGGGCCTCCGACGCCGACGAAGGCGACGAAGACACCCCCCACCACCAGGATCACGAAGCCCATGATCCAGCGCTGGCCCTGTCGCAGGACCTTCAGCATGCGTCGTCGCCCCCCAGGGCCCGTCGCATCCGGCGCCGCAGGGCGCGCGGGGACGGGCGCGAAGCCGGCGAGCGTACGCAGCGGCCGGCCGCCGGGCAACGGCGCCGCCTGACAACGAGCGGCGCCTTGAACCGGCCGATGCCCGCTGGTACCCTTCGCGGAAGTTGCCCTCCTTGCTAAAAGGCCTTTGAAAATCGAGAGCTTGAGCGGCGCCCTGCAGTCGAATCGAACGCCGTCCCGGAGGTCTCCGACGTGATCCTCGACCCGATTCTCGGCTGGTTCTCGAGCGATCTCGCCATCGATCTCGGCACCGCCAACACCCTGGTCTACGCCAAGGGCCGCGGCATCGTGGTCTCGGAGCCGAGCGTCGTGGCGGTCGTGAAGGATGGGCGAGGCCCCGACAAGGTGCGCGCGGTCGGGCGCGAGGCCAAGGAGATGCTCGGGCGCACGCCGGGCAACATCGTCGCGATCCGGCCCATGCGCGACGGCGTGATCGCCGACTTCGAGATCACGGAGGCGATGCTCCGCTACTTCATCGCGCGGGTGCACAACCGCTCGCGCCTGGTGCGGCCGCGCATCGTGGTGGCCGTGCCCTCGGGCATCACCGAGGTCGAGAAGCGGGCCGTGCGTGAGTCGGCGATGTCGGCCGGCGCGCGCGAGGTCTACCTGATCGAAGAGCCCATGGCCGCGGCCATCGGCGCCGGGCTGCCCGTGACCGAGCCGTCCGGGAACATGATCGTGGACATCGGCGGCGGAACGACCGAGGTCGCCGTGATCTCCCTCTCGGGCATCGTCTACTCGAACTCGACGCGCGTGGGCGGCGACAAGATGGACGAGGCCATCATCAACTACGTCAAGCGCAAGCACAATCTCCTGATCGGTGAACGGACGGCCGAGATCGTGAAGATGAACATCGGTACGGCCTATCCCACCGAAGAGATCCGGAGCATGGAGATCAAGGGGCGCGATCTCGTGGGCGGCGTGCCGAAGACGCTCGAGATCAAGTCCGACGAGGTGCGCGAGGCGCTGATGGAGCCCGTCACCGCGGTGGTCGAGGCCGTCAAGATCGCGCTCGAGCGCACCGACCCCGAGCTGGCTGCGGACATCGTGGACAAGGGCATCGTGATGACGGGCGGCGGCTCACTGCTCGCCAACCTCGACATCCTGCTGCGCGAAGAGACGGGGCTGCCGGTGATGGTGGCAGAGGACGCTCTCACGGCGGTGGCCCTCGGCACCGGCAAGACGCTGGACTCCCTCCGGTTGCTCCGGGAAGTGACGATCCGGTCCTAGATCCAACACCCCCCTTCGGTCGCTGACGCGGCGCGGAGGTCATGCGCGAGCTCCTCCATCGACTGCGCCTGCCGCTGCTCTTCACGGGGCTGGCCGTTCTCGCCACGATCTCGGTCTTCGCCGACCGGCGCGCGCTCGAGGCCGGGGGGCGCGATCTCTCCTGGTTCTCAGGGGGCCTGCTCGAAGTAGCGGCGCCGGTGCAGCGGCTGCTCACCGCCCCGATCGATCTCGTGCGCGACGCCCATCGCAGCTACGTGGATCTACTCGGCGTTCGCGAGGAGAACGAGAGCCTGCGCGGGCAGGTGGCCGCGCTGCAGGAGGAGAGCCTCCAGCTCCGCGAGGCTCTCATCGCGAGCCACTCGCTCGAACAGGTGGCCGAGCTGCGTGCGCAGCTCGAGCTGCCGATGCTGGCGAGCGAGGTCGTCGGCCAGGACGTGTCGCCCTGGTTCCGCACGCTCGTGCTCGACCGCGGACGCAGCGACGGCCTGCGTGCCGGGATGCCGCTGGTCACGGAGAATGGCGTCGTCGGCCTCGTCACTGCCACGACGCCCCACGCCGCACGGGCGATGCTGATCCTCGACCGCCAGAGCGCCGTGGACGGCATGGTGCAGCGCAGTCGCGCGCGCGGGATCGTGCGTGGCACGGGCGAGGCCGAGCTCGAGCTCGAGTTCACGGGGCTGCCCGAGGACGTGCAGGTGGGAGACCTGGTGATCACGTCGGGCTACGGCGGCGTCTATCCCAAGGGCATGAGGATCGGCGAGGTGGTCTCGGTGGCGCCGGAGGCTCCGTATCTGATCCGCCGGGCGAAGCTCCGCCCGGCGGCCGGCTTCGAGCGGCTGGAGCGCGTCTTCGCCCTGCTGTGGCGCAGTCCCACGCTGGAGCTGCTCTCGGGCGACGAACCGGCGGCGGTCGGTGCGGGCCCGCAGGCCGACGCGAAGCCTGCGCCGTGAAAGCTGCCCTCGCGCTCGTCGTGCTCGGCGCCCTCGGCCTCGTCCTGGAGGGCGCGCTCGTGAGCGTGGTTCCCGTGCTCCTGCTTCCCGACGTGGCGCTCGTGGGAAGCATCGCCGCCGCGCTCTTCCTCGGCGGTGCGCCGGCGCTGCTGGTCCTGGCGGGGCTCGGCTTCGCCTCCGATCTGATGAGCGGCGCGCCCCTCGGCATGCACGCACTCGCGCTGCTGGTGCCTTTTGCGGCGACGCGCCTCGCCAACCGCTCCCTCGAGCTGCGGCACGGTATGCCCGAAGCGGTGCTGGTGGGGCTGCTGACGCCGGTTGTCGGTGTCGTGATGGCCGTGTGCCTGCGCCTCGATGGAATCCCCGGAGGCCACGGCCTCTGGCCCTGGCTCGGCCTCGGGCTGCAGGCGGGTGTGAATGCGCTGGTGGCTCCCGGCGTCTGTGCGCTGGTCGAAGCCCTCGCTTCGGCTGCGGGAGAGCTCGACCCAACACGGCGGGGTGTTGCTTACGTCGGCTCTGCGCCATGGGCCGCGAGCCGGCGTTGAGGCGCGGAGGAGCCGCATGCGCGAACGCGTGACCGCCGGCAAGGAGGTGGTTCTCGAGGGCCGCATCTGGGTTCTCGGCTTCTTCATCTTCGCCGTCTTTGTTCTCTTTCTCGGGCGTCTCGCGCAGCTCCAGCTCGTGCAGGGCGCGGAGCTGCGCATGCGCTCCGAGCAGAACTCGATTCGCACCGTGAGACTCGACGCACCGCGCGGGAGGATCCTCGACCGCGAGGGCCGCGTCCTGGCCAGCACGCGGCCAGCCTTCGATCTCGAGGTGATGCCGAGCGAGGTGCGCGGCTCGCAGACGACCTACCGGGCGCTCGGCCAGCTCCTCGAGACGGACACCTCCGCGCTGCGCTCCCGGGTGGAGCGGCGGCGCGGGCGCGAACGCTTCCAGCCGCTGCTGGTGCAGGCAGACCTCTCCTACGAGAGCCTCGCCCGCGTCGAGACGCACCGCTACGCGCTCCCGGGCGTGATCACCGAGGTGCGGCCTCGCCGCGAGTACGTCGGCGGCGATCTCGCCGCTCATCTGCTCGGAACGCTCGGCGAGGTGCAGGCCGGCCAGCTCGAGAGGGC
This sequence comes from uncultured Myxococcaceae bacterium, assembly GCA_964403915.1. Taxonomy (GTDB): domain Bacteria; phylum Myxococcota_A; class UBA9160; order UBA9160; family UBA9160; genus MYXO. The sequence continues at coordinate 1,281 of CAYOIG010000486.1, read as the reverse complement.
AGAGTACCGGGACTACCGACAGGGAGAGATCGTCGGTCAGACGGGGCTCGAGGCGGCGCTCGAATCGTCTCTGCGCGGCTCGGCCGGTGGCCGCAACGTGATCGTGGACGTCGCGGGCCGCGAGGTGGAACGGCTCGACGAGGTCGATCCCGTCCCGGGCTCGGACGTGACGCTCACCGTGGATCTCGACCTGCAGCGCGCGGCCGCCGAGGCGTTTCGCTCCGATGACCCGGAGCAGCCGGACCGGCTCGGCGCGCTCGTGGCCCTCGATCCGCGCACCGGCGACGTGCTCGCCATGCTCTCCCGCCCGGCCTTCGACCCGAACGACTTCGCCGGCGGAGTCGCCGCCGAGACCTGGCGCGCGCTCACGAGAGACGAGTTCAAGCCGCTGCAGAACCGCGTCGTGGCCGGACAGTATCCGCCCGGCTCGACCTACAAGGTCTTTCTCGCCGCAGCGGGCCTCGAGACGGGGCTCATTACGCCGACGAGTCGTGTCGTCTGTCCCGGCTCGTTCTGGTACGGGAATCGCAGCTTCAAGTGCTGGAAGAAGGAAGGCCACGGCGCGGTCGATCTCCACACGTCGCTCGTACGCTCCTGCGACGTCTACTACTACCAGCTCGGCGTTCGCCTCGGCGTCGACCGGATCGCCAGCTTCGCGAAGGCATTCAACCTGGGCAGGCTCACGGGCATTCCGCTGCCGGACGAGAAGCCGGGCCTCGTGCCGAGCAGCGACTGGAAGCAGCGGCGCTTCAAGACGCCGTGGTATCCCGGCGAGACCGTCTCGATCTCGATCGGGCAGGGCTACGACCTGACGACGCCCCTGCAGCTCGCCGTTGCCTACGCCGCCATCGGCAATGGCGGCACGCTCTACGAGCCGCGTCTCGTGCTGCGGCGCCGGCGCCCCGAGACCGGGATCGAGGAGACCCGGCCGAAGATCACGGGCACCGTGCCGGTGAAGCCCGAGAACCTCGCGCTGATCCGCAAGGCATTGGGCGGCGTCGTGGAGCAGCCCGGCGGCACGGGGAGCAAGGCCCGGGTGCCCGGCGTCTCGGTGGCGGGCAAGACGGGCACGGCGCAGGTGATCCGCCTCGAACATTTCGATGGCGTGAAAGAGAGCAAGATCCCGATCCAGTACCGCGATCACGCATGGTTCGTCTCGTTCGCGCCGGCGGAAGATCCGGAGATCGTCGTGGCCGTGCTCTCGGAGCACGGTGGTCATGGCGGCTCCGCTGCCGCACCGATTGCGCGGAAGGTGCTCGCGAAGTACTTCGAGAAGAAGGG
>CAYOIG010000485.1:0-2522 GCA_964403915.1 uncultured Myxococcaceae bacterium | reverse complement strand
TACCGCACCGTGAAGAAGTCCGTGGAGCGGTTCAAGGAGCAGCGCGGGATCCTCGAGAACGAGGAGAAGGCGGCGGAGTTCTCGAAGCGCGACCGCTCGCAAATGGCGCGCGCCGTCGAGAAGTACCGGCGCTCGCTCGAGGGCATCCAGAACATGGGGCGGCTGCCGGACGCGATGTTCGTGATCGACGTCGGTGCCGAGCACATTGCCATCTCCGAGGCGCGGCGACTGGGCATCCCGATCGTTGCGGTCGTGGACACGAACTGCAGCCCGGACGGGGTCGATTTCGTGATCCCGGGCAATGACGATGCGATCCGCGCGATCCAGCTCTACTGCGCGCGGGTTGCGGATGCCTGCATCGAGGGCGCGGAGCTTCACAACGAACGCCTGCAGGCACAGGCGCCCGAGGGCGAGCCGGCTCGCGGCGGAGAGCGTGAGGCGGCTCCGAGCACGGGGCGCGTCGTGGTCGAGATCAAGCATCCGCCGCGCCGAGGCCGCGGCGGGACGCATTCCGCCGGCGGGCCGCGCGCGGGTGGACCGGGCGGACCCGGCGGACCGGCCGTCGTGCGCCGGGGGGGCGAGCCCGAGGCCGCCGAGCCGGCGGGAGGCGGCGAGAAGGAGGCCTAGCCGGCCCGGGGCGCCGGTGGTGGGACGACTCGACAGCAGCGAGACGGGGGAGATTCCAGTGGCCGAGATCTCGGCATCGGTGGTGAAGGCGCTTCGCGATCAGACGGGCGCCGGCATGATGGACTGCAAGCGCGCACTGGCGGATGCCGGCGGTGACTCCGTCCGCGCGGGCGAGCTGCTGCGCGAGCGTGGCCTCGCGAAGGCCGTCAAGCGCGAGGGCAGGGAGACGACCGAGGGCGTGATCGGCCTCGCCCTCGCGGGCGACAGCGGCGCACTGGTCGAGCTCGCCTGCGAGACGGACTTCGTCGCCAAGACGGACGAGTTCCAGAAGCTCGCCGCCCGGCTCGCGGCTGCGGTGGCGGCCGACGCATCGCTCGCGACGGTCGATGCGCTGGTCGCGTCGATCGTCGACGGCGAGAAGGTGAGCGAACGCATCCAGGGCGCGATCGCCAAGGTTGGCGAGAACGTCGTGCTCCGGCGCGTGGCCCGCCTCACGACCGGGAACGAGGGCGTCGTGGGGGGATACATCCATGCCGGCGGCAAGCTCGGCGTGCTCGTGGCCCTTGCGTCGAAAGGCCGAGGGGCCGAGCTCGATGCCCTCGCAAAGGATCTCTCGATGCACGTGGCGGCTGCCGATCCCTCTCCCGTGGCAGTCGACCGCAGCGGTGTCGAGAAGGGACTCGTGGACGCGGAGCGTGCGATCTTTCGCGCGCAGGCCGAGCAGTCCGGCAAGCCGCCGGCCATCGTCGAGAAGATGGTGGAGGGACGGGTCAACAAGTACTACGCCGAGGTGTGTCTCCTGGAGCAGGCCTTCGTGAAGGATCCGGAGCGCACGGTGAGCCGGCTGCTGGCCGACGAGAGCAAACGGCTCGGGCGTGAGGTCGGCGTCGCCGATTTCGTGCGCTTCAGGCTGGGGGAGGCCGTCTCGAAGTGAAGGCCGTCTTCGGGCGCGTGGTGCTGAAGCTCTCCGGCGAGGCCCTCGCTGCCGAGAACGGTTTCGGCATCAGCCCCGGCGTCTTGCGCGGCATCGCGCGGGAGATCCGGGAAGTTCACGGGCTCGGCGTCCAGGTGGGTCTCGTGATCGGCGGGGGCAACGTGATCCGCGGCGTCAAGGCCGCCTCGGAGGGCCTCGACCGCACGAGCGCCGACTACATGGGCATGATGGCCAGCGTCATCAACGCGCTGGCGCTGCAGGATGCGCTGGAGACCGAAGGGCTCTCGACCCGGGTGCTGACCGCGCTCGAGATCAAGCAGGTGGCCGAGCCGTACATCCGGCGGCGTGCCGTACGCCATCTCGAGAAGAGCCGGATCGTGATCTTCGCCGCCGGCACCGGCAACCCGTACTTCAGCACGGACACCGCGGCCGTGCTGCGTGCCGCCGAGATCGACGCCGAGATCGTGCTGATGGCGAAGCATGGCGTCGACGGCGTCTACGACGCCGACCCGCGCCTCGAGCCGAGTGCCAAGCGCTACGACGAGGTGACGTTCGACGAAGCGATCCGCAAGAACCTGCGCGTGATGGATCAGACGGCGATCGCGCTGTGTCGCGAGAACCAGCTTCCGATGGTCGTCTTCGATATGAACGTGCCGGGAAACATCCGCAAGGTCGTGACGGGTGAGAAGATCGGGACACGCGTCGGGTAGCGCCGGCCCGGCCGCAGACGAGGGGAGAGCATGGCCGCAGGAACACCGGAGAAGTCGATCGAAGACGCGAAGGGCGGGATGGAGAAGGCGCTCCAGAGCCTGCGCCACGACTTGCAGCGCGTGCGGACGGGTCGCGCCAACGCGCAGCTCCTCGACGGCGTGAACGTCGACTACTACGGCACGCCGACGCCGCTCAACCAGCTCGCAAACCTCACCATCCCGGATCCGCGCCTGATCGTGATCGCGCCCTA
>CAYOIG010000484.1:0-3233 GCA_964403915.1 uncultured Myxococcaceae bacterium | reverse complement strand
TCGGCGAAGGCATGGTGCCGTAGGCGTTCTGGTGATGCTCGTTCACGCACAGCGCATGGAATCCCAGTCGATCGGCGGTGACGAGCTGATCGAGGTACTCGTTGTAGATGCGCTCGCCGCGCACCGGGTCGTAGTGCGAGTTCGGAAACACGACCCACGAACTCCGGCTCCGCTCCTTGAAGTCCGCCGGAATGTGCGGCCAGGGCATCAGGTGGAAGAAGAAGACCTCGAGATCCATGGGCAACTCCTCACGTCGAGCGCGCGAAGTCGATGACCTCACGTGCCAGCTCCTCGGCCGCCTCGAGCGGCACCACGTGGCCCGCGCCCCGGATGAGCCGGAAGCGCGCGTCTGGCAGCAGGCCGGCGAGCTTTTCGCCGTGCTTGGGCGGCAGCAAGCGATCGCCGTCGCCCCACACGACCAGCGCCGGGCACGTGACGTGGTGCAGGCGCCGCGCGAGATGAGGATTGTACGGTCGCTTCCACATCAGCCGCGCGACGGCCGCTTGCTCCTCGTACATACGCACGATCGTGTCGGGTTCCGGCGCGGTCGAAGACGAGCGCAGCGCCGCGGCTAGCGCGGGGTTCGCGAACAGCACCGCCATGGCCTCCCCGGGCTCCAGAATGAACAGGTCCGGCATGGGCTCGTCGGGTCGAAGGCCGACGGCGCTGACAAGGACCAGGCGCGCCAGCAGGTCGGGACGAAAGACCGCGAGCTCCGTCGCGATCCAGCCGCCCAGCGACACGCCGAGCACGCTCGGCCGCTCGAGACCCAGCGCCGCGATCACGTCCACGTAGTGCAGCGCGACGTCGTCGACGCCTTGCACCCAGTCTTGGAGCGGCGTCCCTCCGAAACCCGGGTGGACTGGCGCATACACGCGGAACTCGCGCGCCAGCGCCTGCTCGAAGGGGCCGACGAGACCTGCCCCGCCGGCACCGTGGAGGAGCAGGAGCGGGGTACCGCTGCCCCCGACCTGCACCGGGACCTCGTAGCCCCGGACATCGACCCTGCGCAGCTCGAAGCCACCTTCCATGGAATCGCCTCGCCTCCGCGCATCAGCCTACCACCCTCACTGGAGAGCAAGGGGCCACGCGCGAGCGATACCGGACCGCAGGGCGGAGCTCCGAGGGGAAGGGGAAGGAAGACGAGAGCCTCGCCCTGCGGCCGGCGCCGTGATCGAACCTACTGCAGCACGAAGCCCTCGTAGCCCTTCGCGGCGACCTCGTCGCACCGCGCGCGGTAGGCCGGCGCGCCGCCCATGTAGGCGAGGAAGGTGCGCTTCTTGTTCGGGAGATTCTGGTTCACGCCCATGAACCAGGAGTCCGCCGTCGGCAGCAGGGTGAACGCCACCAGCTCGTACACGTGCTGCGTCCATGCGTCCTCGGCAGCCTGGGTCGGCTCGATGCGCTCGTACCCCTTCTGACGCATGTAGCGGACCAGATCCGTCACCCATTCCACGTTCTGCTCGATGCAGCGCGGGATGTTGCAGAAGGTGGCGGCGTTGTGCGGCCCGACGAGCGTGAGCAGGTTGGGGAAATCCACGGTCTGCATCCCGAGATAGGTCTTGGGACCGTCCGCCCACTTCTCCCTCAGCGCGCGCCCGCCTGCTCCACGGATGTCGATCCGGTCGAACGCGCCGGTGATGGCGTCGAAGCCCGTGGCGCAGATGAGGATGTCGAGCTCGTACTCGGCCTTCGTGGTTCGCACACCCTTCTCGGTGATGCGCTCGATCGGTGTCTCGCGCAGATCGACGAGCTCGACGTTGTCCTGGTTGTACACCTCGTAGTAACCGGTCTCGAGCGGCACGCGCCGCGTTCCGAAGCCGTGGTTCGTCGGGCACAGCTTCTCCGCAATCTTCGGGTCGCGAACGCGCTCGCGGATCTTCCTGCGCATGAAGTCGCTGATCAGGTCGTTCGCCTCCTGGTTGAGCAGGATGTCGTTGAAATTCCCCATCCAGATCCCGAACCCGGGCTCCCAGTAGAGCTTCTCCCAGAACGCCTCGCGCTCTCCGGGCGGCACCGCGAGGGCCGAGCGCGGGTCGGAGCGATGGAGGAAGCCGCCCATCGACTCCCGGCACCTCGCGAAGATCTGGGGATAGGTCGCCTTGATCTCGCGCTGGGTCTCGGGGTCGATCTTGCGGTTGCCCAGCGGCGCGCAGTAGTTCGGGGTGCGCTGGAACGCCGTGAGTCGGCCGGCGGTCTTGGCGACCTCCTGGATGACCTGGACCCCGGTCGCGCCGGTGCCGATCACTCCCACCCGCTTCCCGGTGAAGTCCACCGGCTCGTGCGGCCAGCGAGCGGTGTGATACACCTCGCCCGCGAAGCTCTCGAGGCCCTCGATCTTCGGCCAGGTCGGCGCGGACAGCACGCCGATCGCCGTGATCAGAAACCGCGCCCGTGCGCGTCGGCCGCGCTCGCTCTCGATCTCCCAGACGTTCTCGCGCTCGTCGAACTTCGCCGCCTTCACGGCGCTGCCGAACTCGATGTCCTTGCGCAGGTCGAAGCGGTCCGCGACGAACTCGAGGTAGCGCAGTGTCTCGGGCTGCGGAGAGAAGTGCTCGCTCCAATCCCAGTCCTGCAGCAGCTTCTCGTCGAAGGAGTAGCCGTAGCTGTAGCTCTCGGAGTCGAAGCGCGCGCCCGGATAGCGATTCCAGTACCAGGTACCGCCCACGCCGCCGCCCGCCTCGAAGACGCGAACGGAGAGACCGAGCTCGCGCAGCCGGAGGAGCTGGTACATGCCTGCGATCCCTGCGCCGATGATGATCGCGTCGTAGAGATCGACCGCCTTCTCGCGCGGCGGCGAGGCTTCCCGTCGAGTGTCGGACATCATGCGTTTTCCTCTCTTCGTTCCGCTGGCTCCGCTCGAGCTGCGGACTCGTCGTAGCGAATGAACTCGACGAGGTTCTGTTCGGGGTCGCGCGTGTACACGCTCGTGCCTCGTCCTCGCGCGCCCCTCATCGGCAGCGGGCCGGCGACGATCGCCGCTCCCGCCTTCGCGAGCGTCCGGTGGAGCTCTTCCGCGCTCCCTTCCCAGACGAAGCAAAGATCCGCGCAGCCCGGCGTCGCGGCCGGCCCGCGCAACGTGAACTTCTCGTTCTGCCACAGCTCCGGCAGGTGGACGTTGATCTTCTGCGTCCCGAAGCGGATCTCGAAGGCCGGGAACACCCGCCCCTCGATCTGCGAGCGATCGGGCACCTCGAAGCCGAGCGCGCCATAGAACGCGATCAGCTCGAGTG
>CAYOIG010000483.1:0-2459 GCA_964403915.1 uncultured Myxococcaceae bacterium | reverse complement strand
CCGTGGATCTGCGCAACCTCGTGCTCGAGGTCCGCGTGACGGCGCCGTGGACGGTGCGGACGGCCCTCGAAGCGCAGCTCGCGCAGGTAGAGCGCATCGCAGGCGGAAGCCCGCGCTGAACGCCGCTGCCGGCGGCGGCCGCGCCGGGCGCTACTTGGTCGTTGCGACGTAGACGCCGTCCCAGCCCGGCTCCGGCGGCGTGGTCCGGAAGCCCTCGATCCGCTCCTCGTCCAGCGCGTAGAGCCCCCCGAGCCCTAACGCTGCGCCGAGGCGCCGGCAGGCCGGGAGCGCGGCCAGCGCCTCCTCCCAGCGCTGCCCGCGATAGGCCGCGAGCAGGCCGCCATGGGCCGCCGCCAGCTCGCGGAAGGCGCTGCTCGCGGCAACCGATTCGTCACCACAGAGGGTATGGATCCGGACCGGGCGGTTCTTGCCCTTCACGCGGATCAGATCGAGCTCGAGGGTCGCCAGCTCGGGAACGCGCGCCTGCGTATTCTCGCCGAGGACGATCGTGACGCCGTAGGTCTTCGACTGCCCCTCGAGCCGCGAGGCGAGGTTCACCTCGTCGCTGATCACCGAGTAGTCGAAGCGCTGGTCGGAGCCCATGTTCCCGACGCAGCACATGCCCGTGTTGAGCCCGATGCCGACCACCAGCGGCGGGATCGGATGGCCGAGAGCGGCGGTCTCCGTTGCGAGCTTCGCGTTCAGCTCGGCAAGGCCCGTCACCATGGCGAGCGCGGCATCACAGGCATGGCGCGGGTGCTCTGGGTCGTCGAGCGGCGCGTTCCAGAACGCCATCACGCAGTCGCCCATGTATTTGTCGATGCAGCCGCGCCGGGCGAGGATGATCTCGGTCATGGGCGTGAGGAAGCGGTTGATCAGGTGCGTGAGCGCGTGGGGATCGAGCTGCTCCGAGATCGTGGTGAATCCGCGGATGTCGCTGAACAGCAGCGTCATGTCGCGCATCTCGCCGCCGAGACGGAGCTTGTCGGGATTCGCCGCGAGCTCGTCGACGAGCGTCGGTGAGAGGTAGCGGGAGAAGGCACCGCGAACGCGGCGCCGCTGCGCCTCGCTCTGCAGGAAGTTCTGCATCGATCCCACGAGATAGACGCCGAGCACGGCGAGCGCCGGATACACCGGATCGAGCAGCCAGTGCCAGGAGCGATAGGCGTACCACGAGAGCCCGACCGCCGCGGCGATGCCGCCGGCGCCGAGCAGCGCCGTTCCGACGGCTCCGAGGCGAGGAACGAGGAACGCGAGCAGCAGACCCAGCACGAGCAGATAGATGAGCTCGGCGCCGGTCGCCCAGTCGGGGCGCTCGAGGTACTGGCCGAGCAGGATCTGCTCGATGATCTGCGCGTGCACGACCACGCCAGGCGCCACGGGATCGAGGGGCGTGGCGCGGATGTCGCGCAAACCGGCGGCGGTGGTGCCGATGAGGACGATCTGGCCCTCGATCCTCGCCGGGTCGGCCTCGCCCGCCAGCACCTTCCACGCGGGCACGTAGCGCTCCGGCACCGGCTGCGTGTACCAGACCCAGATCTCGCCCCGCGAGTTGGTGGGGACCGTCACGTCCTTGCCGATGCGAACCTGCGTGATGCCGGTGCTGCCGCCGAAGCTCGCCTCACCACTCGAGCCCGCGGTCTTCACCGCGTAGGACGTCGCACCCGTAGCGAGACGCACGGCCTCGGCGGCGAGCGAGGGATACAGCGCTCCCGCGTGCACGAAGAGCAGCGGCACGCGCCGATGGGTGCCGTCCGCGTCGGGATCCACCGTGAAGGAGCCGTTGCCCGCTGCGGCGGCCTCGAGCACCGGCAGGTTCACGACCGAGCCGCGGCGCTCCGGCAGATGCGCGAAAGGGTCACCACCATGGCTGAAGCCGGCCTTCGACTTCGGCGGCCGGCTGCCGCTTTGATTGGTGAAGACGAAACCCGTGACGACCTTTCCCTCGGCGAAGGCGCGGGCAAGCACGTCGTCGTGGTCGGGAATCTGCTCGAGGTCGCGGCGCAGCTTCGAGTTCAGCGAGAGGCCGGGCAGGCTGTCGAGCAGCCGCAGCGGCGAGGTGCGGTCGGGCTCGGCGAAGACGGCGTCGAAGACCACGACCGCCGCGCCGTCCGCGAAGAGGCGGCTCACCAGCTCGGCCACCTTGACGCGAGGCCACGGCCACTGCCCCACGCGCGCGAGGGTGGCATCGTCGATGTCGACGATGCGAACCGGCGCCTCCTCGTAGGGGCGCGGCGCCAGACGCTGGAAGGTATCGAAGACGCGGAGCTGGAGGTCCTGCACCGGCGCCGGCTGGGCCACTCGCAGCCCTATCGCCAGCCCGAGCACGGCGAGCGGCGCGAGCCAGCGCGAGGCGAGGAGGCTCATGCGCCGCCCGCTAGTCGCGCGGAACTATCATGTTCTCCACCGGCGTGGTGGCGGTCGAGACGGAGGGCCCCGACTCCGGGATGATCTCCACG
>CAYOIG010000482.1:0-5839 GCA_964403915.1 uncultured Myxococcaceae bacterium | reverse complement strand
TCTCTTCGTCCCAAACCCGATCCCCACGCCTACCACGCCGTGACGCAGCGGCTCGGCGTCGAGGCGGAGCGCTGCGTGCTGGTGGACGACACCCGCGCGAACCTCGTCGGCGCCGGCCGCGCCGGCATGCGGACGGTCTGGCTGGCGCCCGAGCCGCAGAAGGACGACGGGGTCCACCACGTCATCACCGACCTCCACGAGCTCGAGACCCTGCTCGGTGGCGAGCAGCCGGGGGGGCGGCCCCTCGCCGGAAGCCCCCCGACTACGCGGGGTGTGTAGAGAGGCCACGATCCGAGGCGGCCCGACCGGGGTGGGCAGCGGCGGGGCCTCGGTGTCGCGATTCGTCGATTCTCCTCTCGCAACGCCCCGGCGATCAGTATCCTTTGATCGTCTCGCGGAACACGTTCCCGCGCCGAGCCGGGCCGCATGGAGGCCTTCGGCCAATGCACGCGGGCAAAAGGGAGAGTCCGACGATGGCTTCGGTCAAGAAGAAGGCGACGAAGAAGGGCGGGCGAAGCGCGAAGGGAAGCGTCCGGTTCGAGCTTCCGCCGACGCTGCAGGAGTATCAGAAGCAGGTGCAGAAGCGTCTCGGCGCGCTCGAGAAGGAGATCGCGCGCGCGCAGACCGAGGCGCGCCGGCGCGCGGCACGGCTGCTGCGCAACGCGAGCCGCGAGCTCGGCCGTCTCGAGGCCGGCGGCGAGCAGGGCTGGCGAAAGCTCGCGGGCGACGCACAGAAGCAGGCGCTCAGGCTGCTCGCGCAGCTCGAGAAGGCGATCGCGCCGGCGGGCGCCCGCAAGAAGGTGGCGCGCACGGCGAAGAAGGCCGTTCGCCAGGGTTCGGAGGCCGCGAAGTCCGGCGTGGCATCGGTCAAGGACGCGGCCGCGAAGGCGGCCGCGGCGGTGACGCCGTCGTAGGCGCGACCGGAGGCTCCGGGCCGCGCCGCCCTGCGGCGCGGCCCGTCGTCGACGCTCTCGATCCGGACTCGTTCGCCGAAGCGTCGGCGCTTCTCGCGCGCGCCTTCCGGGACAATCCGCTGAACGTGGCCGTGATCGGCGCCTCCTCCTCGCCGCAGCGTCGCGAACGCTGCAACGCGGTCGTGATGCGAAACCTGCTGCGCGTGGCCGGTGCGAGCGGCGTGCTGCTCGGCGTGCGCTACGCGGGCGTTCTCGGCGGCGTGCTGGTGGCCGCGCCGCCCTTCGCGTTTCCGTTTCCTGCGCCTGCTCTCGGAGCGCAGCTTCGTGCGCTCCTGGTGCAGGGGTTGCGAGTGGCTTCGCGCTGGCGCGAGGTCTTCGAGCGTTTGCAGCGAGGGCGTCCGGTCGAGGCGCACGAATACCTCGGCCTGCTCGGCGTCGAGCCGTCGCTCCAGCGCCGCGGCATCGGCGGCGCGGCGCTCGCTCACTGGCTGGCAGGCGTCGACGCCGGGCAGCTCCCGGCGTATCTCGAGACGGACCGCGAGGAGAACCTGCGCTTCTATGCACGCGCGGGCTTCGGGGTGGTGGGAGAGCTCGACGTGCTCGGTGCGCACGTCTGGTGCCTGCGCAGGCCGCCGGCCGAGGTGGTTTCACCGGCGGCGGCTTTGCGGTAACTCTCCCGCGTGTTCGGCAGACGCCCCGACGCCACCCTCGTTCGCGACCTCCCCGCCATCCGGCGCTTCATGCCCTTCATCTCGCCGCGGCGCAACGAATCGCTGGTCTACTTTGCCTGCGATCTCGAGGTGGAGCGCGCGCTTGCCTTCGTCGAGGAGCGCAATCGCACGCGGCCGCCGGAGCGCCCGATGACGCTCTTCCACCTGCTGCTGCGTGCGCTCGTTCGCATGTTCGAGGAGCGCCCGCGGGTGAACCGCTTCACGGCGGGGGGCCGAGTCTGGCAGCGCGACGGCATCTGGCTCACGTTCAGCGCGAAGCGCGCCTTCGATGATCAGTCGCCGATCCTCACGGTCAAGCGCCGCTTCGATCCGGCAGAGACGCTCGACGAGATGGTCGATGGCCTGCACGCCGGTCTCGCCGAGGGGCGCAGTGATCGCAAGAGCACGTCGGATCGCGAGGTGGATCTGCTGCTGCGCCTGCCGCCGCCCCTCGTTCGCCTGATGCTCTCGCTCGTGCGGGGCATCGACGCGCTCGGCCTGCTGCCGCTCGCGATGACGAAGAACGATCCCATGTACGCGTCGGCGTTCGTCGCCAATCTCGGCTCGGTCGGGCTCGAAGCCGGGTATCATCATCTCTGGGAGTACGGGACCATTCCGATCTTCTGTGTGATGGGACGCGTCAAGCCCGGGCCCGCGGGCCGCCGCATCATGACGCTCAAGTTCAGCTACGACGAGCGCGTGGAGGATGGCCTCTACTGCGCCCGCAGCCTCGACATCATCCGCGGCCTGATCGAGGCGCCGGAGAAGCTCTAGTGCCGAGGAGCCAGCGCGAAGATCTGTATCAGGCGCTGGGTGTCGCACGCGATGCGAGCGACGAGGCCATCAAGAAGGCCTACCGCAAGCTGGCGCGCAAGCACCATCCCGACGTGAACCCGGGCGACAAGGCCGCCGAGGATCGCTTCAAGACGGTCTCCGAGGCCTACTCCGTGCTCTCGGATCCGGACAAGCGCAGGGCCTACGACGAGTTCGGAGAGGTTTCGCTCGAGGCCGGCTTCGACGCCGACAAGGCGCGCCGGGCGCGCGAGCAGTTCGGTGCGCGCTTCGGGGCCGGAGGCTTCCCGGGCTTCGGCGGCCCCGGCCAGGGCGGGCCCGAGGCGTTCGAGGAGAGCTTCGCCTTCGGCGACATCGACGATCTGCTGGGAGACGTGTATGCGCGCCGCGGCTGGTCGCAGGCTCCGGGCGGGCAGCGTCCGCGCCGGGGCGTGGACGTCGAAGCGACGCTCGAGCTCGATCTTGCCGAGTGTGCGCGTGGCGGCGAGAAGCGGCTCACGATCCTGCGGCCCGCGGCCGACGGGAGCCCGCGCAGCGAGACCGTTAGCGTGCGCATCCCGGCCGGCGTTGCCGACGGCGGCCGCATCCGGATCCCCGGCAAGGGAGGAGAGGGGCGAAACGGCGGGCCGCCCGGCGACCTGCATGCGCGGATCCGCATCCGCCCCCATCCCGTCTTCCGTCTCGAGGGGCGAAACCTCCTGCTCGAGGTTCCCATCACCGTGGGCGAGGCGTCGCTCGGGGCGAAGGTCGAGATCCCGATCCTCGAGGGCCGCGCGACCCTCAGCGTGCCGCCGGGCACGGATTCCGGGCAGCGGCTCCGGCTGAAGGGCAAGGGCCTTCCCGATCCGAGGGGCGGCCCTGCCGGCGATCTCTACGTCACGGTGCAGATCCGTGTGCCGAAGGGCCTCGACGCCGCAGGCCGCGAGGCGCTCGATGCGCTCTCGAAGTTCGACCCGCCGGGCCTGCGCGAGGAGCTGTTCCGGTGAGCGGCCGCGTGCGAACGGTCGAGATCCTGCGCTTCCTGCAGCTCGACGATGCCGGCCTGCTCGAGGCGCTCCGCGGCGAGGGCCTCTTTCTGGAGGACGAGATCGACCCGGAGGCCGCGGAGGAGCTCCGCGTGGCCGCGAGCCTGATGCGGGAGCTGGGCGTCAACCCGGCCGGCGTCGACGTGGCGCTCCACCTGCGGCGGCGGCTCGCCTGTCTCGAGATCCGCATGCGCGAGCTGCTCGAGCACCTCGCCGACGAGGCAGGGCCGCGCGGCTGAGCCCGCCCCGGAAAGGGTTTTCCTCCGGCGCGGAAGATCCGTTCCTGTTCCGCCCTTCCCACCGTTTTTGAACTCCCCGGTATTGAAAGCATTTCCGGTTTTTCGATGACAGGCATGTAGATTGCATCCGGTTCAGCGCGGCGGTTCTCCAACTGGGAAGGGAATCATGCGCACGCTCGCTCCTCGCTCGCTCCTGGTCCTCACGGGGCTCTTGCTCGCCGCGCTGCCGGCAGCATCGACTCCCCTCGGCTCCGTCGAGCTTCACATGACGGCCGGCACGGCCTACTGGGGCGCGGCAGTGGCGGGGAGTTCTTCGGCCCCGAACCAGTACGTCGTCGCAGACGGCTCCCACAGCGGGACGGGCTACCTGGTCGAGTGGGACGGCGTGTCCTTCGACTTGGATCCGGGCGTCAGCGGGAACTGGTCCGTGACGAACACCTCGCTCGTGACCCAGACCATGGTTCTTGCGGTCGTCGTACCGGTGCTCCCCGTCGGTCCGAGTTCGCTCATGTTCGGCTCGACCACGGTTTCCGTGAGCGACGCGAACTTTGATGGTATTGGCGTGCTCACGAACGTTGCTCCGACGTCGGCCTACGTCGGGCTCATCGACCTCGCTCCGGTGGCGGCGAGCGCGCTGCTCACCGATCCCTACGTGCTCTCGGCGCCGCCCGGCGGGACGATCGGCGCAACCGCGAGCTTCGGCGTCTTCCCGGGCTCCGTGCCGGGCCCGGCGGTCACTGCCTCGATCGGCATCCAGCACGTCTTCACGCTCACGCCCGGCGACCGTGCGACCTTCAACAGCACGTTCTTCCTGATCGCCGTGCCCGAGCCCGGCACCCTCGTGCTGGCCCTGGTGGGCATCGCGGGGCTCGGTCTGGTGGGCCGCCGCCCGCACTGAGGCGCCGTCGCTGCTTCCATGCGATTCTGTTCGCATAGATGGGGGCTCCCACCGGCACTACGGCCGCGGATCGGCGCTCACGCCGGCCCGTGCGGCTCGACGACGGGCGTCTTGCCCGCGGGCGCGCCAGCCGCGCGCGCATTCGTGAGGCCGCGCTCGACCTCTTCCGCGAGCACGGCTTCGACGGTGCCACGCTGCGCGCCATCGGCGCGCGCGCTGGCATGGGCGCGAGCTCCATCTACCGCCACGTCCGCTCCAAGGAGGAGCTGCTCGTGGAGGAGCTCGCTGCGCGCCAGGAGGAGGCCTGGGCCTCGTTCCGCACGGGAGACGATCGGCGCCAGCCCTGTCGCGAGCGCCTGCAGCGCTTTCTCCGCATGCAGCAGGGGCTTCTCGCCGAGGAGCCGGATCTGACGACGATCGCGCTGCGGGCCACGACGCATCCCGAGCGGCGCGTGGCACGCCGCGTGCTGGCGCTCCAGGACCGCAGCATCGGCCTCGTCACCGAGATCCTCATGAGCGGACGCGTGCGTGGCGAGATCGCCCGCGGCGTCGATGTGGTGGCGGCCGCGCGCGCCGTCCTGCACCTCACCCAGGGAGCGCGCATCGCGTGGGCGAACGGCCTGCACAGCGCCGAAGACTGTGCCCGCGCCATCGAGGCGTCGGTCGAGCTGCTCTTCCGTGGTCTCGTGCCGGAGGAGAAGGGCGCGTGACCGAGGCGAGGCCCACCGACCTGCTGAGCGCCCACACGGCGCGACATCCGGACAAGATCGCCCTGATCGAGGATCGCCCGGGGCAGCCGCTTTGCACCTGGACCTATGCCGCGCTCGAGCGCGAGGCGAACCAGCTCGCCCATGCGCTGCTCGGCCTCGGCATCCGCCCCGGCGAGAAGGTCGTGTGGTGCGGTCTCAACTCGCCCGGCGTCGTGCGCATGGTGCACGCCGCGCGCAAGCTCGGCGTGACGGCCGTTCCGCTCAACTACCGCCTCACTGCGGAAGAGACGGCCTACGTCGTGGACGACAGCGATGCTGCCGCGGTCTATGCCGACGCGGAGTTTGCACCGCTCTTCGCCGAGGTGCGCAGCCGCATTCCCAGCGTGCGTGAGGTCGTGATCTTCGATGGCCCCGCCCTCGGCGGCCAGCGCGCCCTCGCGCCGCTGCTCGAGCAGGCCTCCACCGAGCCGCCGGAGGCGAATCTCGCCGAAGGCTCCGGCGCGACCATGATCTACACCTCCGGCACCACCGGCCGGCCCAAGGGCGCGCTG
>CAYOIG010000481.1:0-6106 GCA_964403915.1 uncultured Myxococcaceae bacterium | reverse complement strand
GGCCGTGCTCGGCCTCGTCTACTCGGTGCTCGCCACCTCCGCGATCCAGGGCATGCGCCAGGAGGGAGACGCCGGGCACCGCTTGCGGGCCTCTCTGCTGGCCGACCAGCGCATCACGGAGATCGAGGCGCAGGTCGCGCTCGGGCAGACCCCCGAGCTCGGCGAGACCGAGGACGAGGAGGAGGACTTCCTCGTCCGAACCGAGGTCCGGCCGCTCGACCTCGAAGTCGGCGACACGAAGGCCTCGAAGCGCGCGACAGATCGCCTCGAGCGCGCAGTGGGCGCGCGCCCGAAGGGAGGCCAGGGAGAGGCCGGCACGCTGCTGCACCCCGCCGGCGGCTCGAAGCAGCCGCTGCTGCGCCGCATCGACCTCGCCGTCGTCTGGACCGACGGCGCGAACGAGCAGAGCGTGCGACGCACGACCTTCGGCCTCGATGCGGTGGCGGCCGCGCCGCTGATCGAGCAGCTCGTGGCGGCGGCCGCGGCCGAGAAGGAGCAGGCGGCGCAGCAGTCGCAGCAGAGCGGCGCCGACGCCGCGTCGAAGAGCAGCGCCACGACGAGCGGCACGTCGGCCGGCGCCTCCGCGGGAACCACGGGCAGCTCCTCCTCGCAGCGCCTGCGGAGCACCACCCTCCCGGGCACGGATCCGGACACCACCGGGAGCGATCGATGACGTCGCGGCGCCGGGGCGGCTTCACGCTCTTCGAGATGCTGGCCGTGGTGGCGCTCACGACGCTCGTGCTCACGGTGGCGATCAGCTTCTTCATCGATCTCTCGCGCGCCAGCACCGGCTCGACCGATCGCATGCGCGCGACCCGGCGCGCGACCGCGCTCCTCGACTACCTCGCGCGCGATCTCGAAGGCACCTACCTCGTCAAGAAGCCCAAGGAGACGGATCCGCTGGAGCATCCCTGGCTCTTCCTGGCCGAGTCGAGCGGCGGCGGCCCGGGTGCCGACCGCCTCAAGTTCATGACCCGCAGCGCCTCGCAGCGCACGTCGGACGAGCACGAATCGGATGTCTCCGTCGTCGCCTACGCGACCCGCACCGCGGCGGACGGCGGGCTGGAGGTGCTGCGCTGGCGTGGGGCCCGGCTGCCGGAGGGCCTCGATCGCACGATCCCGGAAGACGAGGAGGCCGGCGCGCTGGTGCTCGCCTCGGGCATCGCCGCCTTCGGGGTGCGGCTGCTCGACGAGAAAGGCACCTGGCAGAATGCCTGGGACTCCTCCCAGCTCACGGATTCGAGCGAGCTCCCCGTCGGCGCCGAGATCGAGGTCTCGATGCTGCCGCCGCCCGGCGCGACGGCCGATCCAGCCAGCGCGGCCGGAGCCGCCGCTGGCCCCGAGACGATCGGCCCCTTCGTGCGCCGCGTGCTGATCCCGATCCGTCCGATCGACCTCGAGGCCATGCTCCATCCCGACGAGGCCGAGGCGGCCGCGGCCGCGGACAGCAAGGAAGAGAAGACGGGCGAGGACGCCGAGAGCGACGATCCGAGCCAGCAGGCCAGCGCCGAGGAGAAGCAGGACGAGCAGTGCATGACGGTGGCGCAGTGCCTCTCGCTCAATCCCGCGGTCCTCCAGCAGTATCCACAGGCGCAGGGCATCCTCTCGGCCATCGGCGGCCAATGCTTCCGCGACGTCGCTGCGAGCCTGCCGCCGGGCATCGGGCTCGTGGGCTGCCGATGAGCGGCGCGCGCCGAGAGCGCGGCATGGTGCTCGTGGTGGTGCTCGTCTTCGTGCTGCTGCTGACGAGTCTCGTCGCCACCTTCCAGCGCCGCGCCACGATCGATGCCATGATCGCGCGACACCGCGACGAGGCGGCCGAAGCAGAGGCTCTCGCCCGCGGCGGCGTGCGTCTCGCGATCGCTCTGCTGCTCGAGGACCGTCTCGTCGAGGAGGCCGACGGCTTCCGCAGCGAGACCCGCCTCGACGTCTGGGCGCGTGCCGGCGCCGTCGAGGTGCCGGTTCCAGAAGGCTCGAGCCTTCGCCTGCGCATCGAGGACACGAGCGCACGCCTCGACCTGAACGCCCTGCTCGAGGACGGCGCTCCGCGCAAGAACGCCGAGCTGTATCTGGTGGCACTGCTGGAGAAGGTGATCGACGACATGCCGGGCCGGCCCGAGGAGAAACGCTACGAGGCCGACGAGCTGGCGCAGAGCCTGCTCGACTTCATGGACGAGGACGAGACCGGGATGAAGGGCGGCCGCGAGGACGACTACTACCAGCAGCAGAAGCCTCCG
The DNA here is from genome assembly GCA_964403915.1 of uncultured Myxococcaceae bacterium. Taxonomy (GTDB): domain Bacteria; phylum Myxococcota_A; class UBA9160; order UBA9160; family UBA9160; genus MYXO. The sequence continues at coordinate 3,869 of CAYOIG010000481.1, read as the reverse complement.
TACGCGGCCACGAACCGCCCGCTTCTCTCGGTGGACGAGCTTCGTATGGTGCGCGGCTTCGACGGGCCGCTGGTCGAGGCGCTCTCGCACTACGTCACCGTGTACCCGTATGCGAAGGCAGACGGCATCAACCCGAACACGGCGCCTCCGCACGTTCTCGGCATCCTCTATCACGGTGTCGGCACCGACTTCGAGCTCGCGGACGAAGAGGTGGTGCGGCGCGTGCTGAAGGCGCGCGAGGGGGGCGAGGTGCTCTGCGCCGACGAGGCGCAGAATCCGGCCTGCAGCCCGCTCAGCGCCGTGGTCGAGGGCGAGGTCTTTCCGCCGCCGACGTTCAAGACCGACGTCTTCACGGTCCTCGCCGAGGCCCACGTCGGACAAGTCGGTCGTAGCGCCCGTGCGGTCGTCGACCGCTCGCAGCCGGACAATCCGCTCCTGCTCTCGTGGCAGGTGGAGTGAGGGATGCCATGGCCTTCGTGATGCGCCGCGCGCTCGGACTCGATCTCGGAAGCCATTCCGTGAAGCTGGTCGAGCTGCACCAGACGTTGCAGGGGCTGCTCGTGGCGCAGCAGCACGTGCTGCGTCTCGACGACGAGGAGGGCGTTCCGCTCGACGAACGCCTGCGCGCCCTCGCGCGCAGCCTCGCCTTGCCGCGGGACCACGTGGTCTGCGCGCTTCCGGGCGACCGCCTGTCGAGCCGGCGGCTGGCCTTCCCCTTCCGCGACGCACGCCGCCTCTCGCAGGCCGTCCCTTTCGAGGTGGAAGGGCAGCTTCCGTTCGAGCTCGAAGAGGTCTTCGTCGACTGGGAGCGGGTCGGTGGCGACCGCCAGCACTCGGAGGTGCTGGCGACCGTGGCGCAGCGTTCCGAAGTCGTGAAGCTGCTGCGGCTGCTGCGGGAGGCGGAGCTCGAGCCGCGTGTGGTGGAGGCCGAGGGCCTCGTGCTGGGCAACCTCGCCGCGCTCGTGCCGCTTCCGGGCACCCGGCTCCTGCTCGACCTCGGCCACCGCAAGAGCAGCATGAGCCTCAGCCTCGATGGCCGCGTGGTCTCGACGCGAACGATCCAGATCGGCGGACTGGCCCTCACCCGGGCTCTCGCGCGCGAACGCGGCTGCTCGGAGGTGGAGGCCGAACGGCAGAAATGCGAGCATGGGATCTTCGCCGCGGACGGAGAGGCCGACTCCCCCGCCGCGCTCGCGGTTCTCGACCGGCTCGTGCGCGAGATCGTCCGCACTCTTTCGGCGCTCGAGCCGCTGCTCGGCGGCCCCGCGGTAGCGCGTCTCGACGAGATCACGCTCCTCGGCGGCACCGCGCGCCTGCCGCAGCTCGACGTCCATCTGGCGCAGCGAACGGGGATCCAGACCGCGCGCATCGACGTGCCGCCTGTCATCGGCGGCGTCCCCGTCCTCGCCGGCGCAGACCCGCTGCTCTTCACGCCGGCGCTCGCTCTCGCCCTCCGCGGCACCTACCAGGCACGCACACGAATGAACTTCCGCCAGGAGGAGCTCGCGTTCCGGCGCGACCTGCGTGCCGTCGGCCAGGAATTCGTTTGGACCGGGCGCCTTGCCATCGTCGCCGCGGTGCTGCTCGCCCTCTCCCTCGGAACCTCGATCGCGGTGCAGTCACGACGCGCGCGCCAGCTCCAGCAGCTCGTGGCGGCCGAGTACGTCGCGGCATTTCCCGGCAAGGCGCCGCCGGGGAACGTCGTCGCGGCCCTGCGCGAGGCGCTCGGGTCGGCGCGCGACCGGGCGGACTTTCTCGGCGTCAATGCCGCGAACCTCTCGGCGCTCGACATCCTCACGGCGCTCTCGTCGCACGTGCCGCCGGATCTCGACGTGGTCTTCGAGGAGGTCGGAATCGATCCGAACGTGGTCCGCATCCGCGGCTACTCGAAGAGCTTCGAGGCCGTCGAGCGGCTCAAGACCGAGCTCTCGAAGCTCGAAGGCTTTTCGCAGGTGCAGGTGAGCGAGATCCAGAGCGATGCGCGGCGCGGCGGAAAGTCCTTCAGCGTGACGCTCACGGGCAAGCCCAGGGGAGAGGGGTGATGGACGAGCTTCTCGGCCGGCTACGGACACAGCTCCAAGCGCTCACGCTGCGCGAACGCCTGCTGCTCGCCGCGGTGGGTGCCCTCGCGGCCGTGAGCGTTCTCTACTTCGGCCTCATTGGCCCCGTGCTGACGGCGCGGCAGGACGCTCGAATGAGCGTCGCCGCCGCCGAGCAGGAGCTCGAGACCGTCCGCCGCCTGCGCGCCGAATACGCGAGCGCGAGCGGTGCGCTCGCGGGCGTCGAGCAGCGGATCCAGCAGGGACCGAGCAGCAACCTGCTCACGACGCTCGAAACCCTCGCGCGCAGCTCCTCCGTCAAGGTCGAATCCATGGAGCCCCAGGCCGCCGGCGCGAGCGAGCACTATCGTGAGACGCGGGTGCAGCTCGTGCTCAAGGGGGTGACGCTCTCGCAGACCGTCGCCTACTTGCAGCAGATCGAGACCGCGCCGCAGCCTCTCTCGATCCGGAACCTTCGCCTGCGAACCCGAACCGACAACCCCGAGCTGCTCGACGTGACCTTCACCGTCTCTTCCTTCGAGGCCGCCTGACGTGACGACCGCCCTTGCGAGTCCTGCCCTGCGCCGTCTGCAACGCGTCGGCATTCCGGCCGGCGCCGTGCTGCTGACGCTCTTCTTCGTCGCCCTCGGCTTCCCCTACGACCGCCTGCGCGAGGTCGTGGCGTCGAGGGCGAGCCAGGCGCTGCACGCACGGATCCAGATGGCCTCGTTCACGCCGACGCTCTCCCTGCTCGGGCCCGGCCTGCGGGCGACGGGGCTCGACGTGACCTTCGCCGACGGGGGCCGTTTCACGGCCGACGATGCGCGCGTGCGGCCCGCGTGGTCGCCATCGTGGCTGCGCGGGCGGCCTGCCCTGCACGTCGACCTGCGCGCTGCGCAGGGGCATGCGGTCGGAACGCTCGTTCTCGGCGCGGAGCCGGGCTTCGATGGCCGCCTCGAAGAGGTCGATCTCGCGAGGCTCCCGCTCGAGGCAGCCCTCCCCGGCCTCTCCCTCGACGGCACGGCGCACGCGACCGTGGACCTGCGCCGCATGCCCGCCGGGCCCCGCGGCTCGTTCGACCTCACCGCCAGCGGCGGCTCGGTGGCGCTTCCCGGCTTCCCGGTGGCCCTGCCCTTCGAGACGCTCACGGCGAAGGCCGAGCTCACGGACGAAGCCCTCGCGCGCGATCTCGACGTCGACCTGCAGGGCCCCATGCTAACGGCGAAGATCCGCGGAACGGTCGGGCAGGCGCCGCTGGTCGCCGGCGCGCCCCTCGACCTGCAGCTCACGATGAAGGTCGTCGATCCCTCGCTGCGGCCGATGCTCGCCGGCACGGGCCTGCGCTTCGCGCCGGACGGAACGGCCGAGATGCGGCTCACGGGTACGATCGGCCGGCCCCTCCTGCGCTAGTGGCGCGCGGCGCCGCCCCGCTGCGCGCCGTGCTCTTCGATGCGGCCGGCACATTGATCCGGCTGCGCGAGGCCGTCGGCACGACGTATGCGCGATTCTTCGCCACTGAGGGGGCGATCGTGCCCGCGTCGCGGCTTGGCGAAGCCTTCGCGCGCGTGCTGCGCGGCATGCCGCCCATGGTCTTCCCGGAAGCGCCACCGGAGCAGGTGCGCGAGCACGAACGAAGCTGGTGGCGGGAGATCGTTCGCCGCACGCTGCGGGCCGCCGACGGCACGGCACGGCCGCGCGACTTCGAGGCCTGCTTCGCGGCGCTCTTCGCACACTACGCGACGCCGGCGGCGTGGGAGCCGATGCCCGGTGCGGCCGAGGCGCTCGACGCCCTCGCCGCCCGGAGTATGCGCCTCGCTGTCGTCTCCAACT
>CAYOIG010000480.1:0-4023 GCA_964403915.1 uncultured Myxococcaceae bacterium | reverse complement strand
CGGCGAGAGCGGGCGATTCGGCCAGCGCGTCGTAGGAGAAGAAGGCCACGCCCTCGGGGCCGAGCGCGCGAGCCGTGCGAAGCTGCGCCACGGCAGCCGAAGGGTCCGCGGCGAAGAGCCAGACGCCGAGGCCGAGCCAGGTGCGCGGCCCTCCCACCGCCGTGCTGCCGCGGGCCAGGAGTGCGAACAGACGCGGATCACGTGCATAGGCCATGGGCACGGCAAAGGAGAGGAGATCCTCCTGCAGCCAGCGCGTCCAGTCCTGCTGGAGTGCGAGGTAGGCGCGCTCGGGATACGCCCAGACGGCTGCGGAGAGTGCGAGGCCGGGGCGAGCAGACTGCGCCGCAGCACCGATCGCGCGCACGATGTCGGTCACCTGCTCCCGGCGCCAGGCGTCGAAGGCGTCGGCGTTCTGCGCGTCGCGCCGGAAAGGGGCCTCGACGCCGGTCTGCTCGCGGAATCTCGCGCGCGTGGCCGCGCCGAAGCCGAAGTCGAGTCCGACGTCGAAACGGGAGCCGGGCGTGAAGGGAAGCACGTCGGGATAGCGGATGTAGTCGAGGTGCAGGCCGTCGAGCTCTGGGTAGCGCGCGGCGAGCTCGCCGAAGAGGGCCGCGAGACGCGGCGCAACGCCCGGCGCACCGGGATCGAGCCAGACGGCCGGCGTGCCAAGGCGCACGAAACGTCGCTCGGCCTCCGGCACCTGCAGGTCCGGGTAGTCGAGCAGCGAGCGGCCGTCGCGATCGACCTGCAAGGCGTCCGGGCCTAGCGCGGCGAGGAGCGGGCCATCGCGGCGCGCGCCGAGCGAGAGCACGTTCACCCAGGCGTGGACGCGCAGGCCATCGGCATGGGCCGCCTCGACGAGCTCACGCAGCGGATCCCTCCCGCCGCCCGCGATCGCGCGGTAGGGCGCAGCGTCCGCGAGGGAGGAGTCGAACCACGCACGTCCCCCGCGGTAGACCTGTACGAAGAGATCCGTCACGCCGAGAGCGCGCGCCGTCGCGAGCAGGGCAGGCGTGCGCTCCGGATGCTCGAGCACGCGCTGGGAGCCCTCGCAGGGCATCCACAGCCCGACGCGGGGAGAGGGCCCGGGGCCGGGTCCGACGCTCGCGGCCGGATCCGTCGGAACGGGCGGCTGCGCGCCACAGGCGAGCAGCGCTCCCGCAGCGAAGAGCACGACGCGCGCAAAGCGGGCCCGGGCGTCGGCGTCGGTCGGAGCGCGGCGCAAGGCAGCGAAGCTATCGGAGCCGGCGGCCTGCGACAATCCACGCACACGCTGCGTTGACAGGGAGGCCCCCTCCCGCACACTGGGCCGCGATGGGGACGCCCTGCCGCGAGCACACACGCAGACGGGCGCGCGGCCCGTGCTCTGCGGTCGGCGCGGCGCTGCTGGTGGCGCTCGCCTCTGCTTCGCCGGCCGAGACGTCTCCCGGCGAGACGCCGGCAGCAGAGACCGGCGCAGCCGATGCCATCGCATCGCTGCGCACGGCCCGGTCGGCACTGACGGCGGGCGATCTCGAGCGCGGCGTCGCCGTGCTGGCGGCGGTCGAAGATCAACACCCAATCGTGTCGGATCACGCGGCACTGCTCGCGGCGCGCGCGCTGCTCGAGGCGAAACGCTACGGCGAGGCTCTCGCCGTCCTCGCCCGCTACCGGGCGCGCGGTCTCACGACGCCGCTCGAAAGCGATCTCTCGCGTGCGGCCGGGGAGGCCGGGCTCGGCAAGGGTGATGCGCCGGCGGCGCACGCCGCCTTCGAGCGAGCGCTCGCGGCGGCGGCCGATCCTGCGCGCCGGGCTCCGCTGGAGCGGCAGCTCGCGGAGCTGGACGAGGCTTCCGGCGAGCCGGAGGCCGCCGCCGGGCGCTGGCTCCGCCTCTGGCGCGATCTGCCGGCACAGCCCGCTGCGCGCGGCAGCGGCGAGCGTCTCGGCGCCCTCGGGCGCTCGCTCGCTCGCGAGCTGCGCTCCGCGAACGATGCGCGCCTGCGCGCCGATCGCCTGTTCGAGGCCGGCCTGCGCGAGGCATCGGTAGAGGCGTACGACATGGCGCTCGCCGGGGAGCTCGTCGGCGAGGCGCGCGCTCACGCGCTGCGGCGGCGGGGCGAGGCCCTCTTCGGCCTGCGCCGCTACGCCGAAGCGCAGGCTTCCTTCGCCGCGCTCGGCGACGACGCCGAGGCGGAGGTCTTTGCGGCCCGCGCCGTGGCGCGTGGCGGCGACGTGACGGGAGGCGTCGAGCGCCTGCTCGCGCAGGCCGAGCGGCGTCCCGGCGCCGCGGGCGCCCGGGCCCGCTGGTATGCCGGGCTGCTGCTCGATGGCGAGAACGAAACCGCGCGCGCCGAGCCCCTCTTCGAGCAGGTGGCGCAAGCCGCTGCCGACCCTGCGCTGCGCGCCGGCGCCGAGTGGCGTCTCGGCTGGGCCGCCTACCGCAAGGGCCGCTTCGCCGAGGCGCGGGGCCGCTTCGAGCGGATGGCTGCGGCGGCCGAGGAGACGGTGACGAAGCTCCAGGCCCGCTACTGGGCTGCGCGCGCCGGCGAGAAGGCAGGGCAGGGCGAGCCCGCACGCGCCCTCGCTGCGATCGTGCAGGAGGCCCCGTTCACCTACTACGGCTGGCGCGCTCGCGAATGGCTTGCAAAGCACGGCGCACTGCCCAAGCCCGAGGCGCCTCGGACGCCGCTCGCGATGGGGGAGCCTGCGCTCGGGCCCCGCGACGCGCTGCGTGCCCACATCCTCGTGGCAGCCGGGCTCGGCAGCGTCTCCCTCGACGAGATCGAGCGTCTCGGCGCGCAGGCAGCGGGCATCGCGGACGCGCTCCTGGTCACGGGTCTCTACCAGGAGGCTGGCGCCTACGACCGCGCACAGACGTTCGTCGTGAAGCGCCACGCCGACGCGCTTCCGCTCGGCCCGGCCGAAGGACAGGAGGGCCTCTGGCGCGCCGCCTGGCCCCGGGCCTTTCCCGAAGCCGTTCGCAGGGGCGTCGCGCAAGGGCCGCGCCTCGACGCCCCGCTGGTGTGGGCGCTCATGCGCGAAGAGAGCGGGTTTCGTCCGGCGATTGCCTCGCCAGCCGGCGCCCTGGGCCTGATGCAGCTGATGCCGGAGACCGCAGCCCGCGTGGCGGCTCAGATCGGCCTTGCGGGCTACGACGACGATCTGCTCGTCGATCCCGCCACCAACATCCGCCTCGGCGCGGCCTATCTCGACGGTCTCGTCGTCCGCTTCGCCGGCCGCACGTCCGCGGCCGTCGGGAGCTACAACGCCGGGCCGGAGGCAATCGCGCGCTGGCTGGCCCAGCATCCGGGGCAGGCCGACGACGAGTGGGTCGAAACGATGCCCTACGACGAAACCCGGAACTACGTGAAGCGGGTGTTGCGGAGCCGGCACGCCTACCGGGAGCTGTACACGGATGAGCGCTGACGAAACGCCGCTCTGGCCCCGGCGCAACGAAAGCAAGCCGGTCGATGTCGTCGGCCTCGGCCAGTGCTCCCTCGATCACGTCTGTCTCGTCGACGGTCTGCCCCGCTTCGCGGGCAAGGAGCGCATCCTCGATTACACGCGCCTGCCGGGAGGGCAGGTGGCAACGGCGCTGCTGGCGTGTGCGCGGCTCGGTCTGCGCGCAGCATTCCTCGGCTCCGCGGGCGACGACGATGCGGCGGAGCGGGTGCTCGCGCCTCTGCGCGCGTCCGGCGTGGACGTCTCCGGCGTGCGCAGCGTGGCCGGCACACCGACCCAGCTCGCGGTGATCCTGCTCGATCGTACGAGCGGCGAGCGGACGGTGCTCTGGTACCGCGACGCAAGGCTCGCCCTCCGCCTCGAGGACCTCTCGCGCGCGGACATCGAGCAAGGGCGGGCGCTGCACATCGACGGAGGAGACCCGGAGGTCGGCCTCTGGGCGGCGAAGGTGGCGCGAGAGGCGGGGATTCCGGTCGTGCTCGATGCCGACACACCGGCGCCGGGGACCGCCGAGCTTCTGGCCCACGTGGACTTTCCGATCGTCTCCCAGACGTTCGCGGAGAGCTTCTTCGGCACGACGAG
>CAYOIG010000479.1:0-1825 GCA_964403915.1 uncultured Myxococcaceae bacterium | reverse complement strand
AGCAGCGTCGCACCACAGAGCGCGGCTGCGTGAAGACATTCGACGAAGGGGCGGCCGTTCCAGAGGAGCGTCGCCAGCACGTCGCCCTCTCGCAGCCCGGCCGCGCGCAGGCGAAGGGCCGCTCTGTGCGCGCTCTCCGCGAGAGCCGCGAACGAAATGTTCTGGTCGCCGATTGCGAGCGCCGTCCTCTCCGGTGTGGTCGCGGCGCGCTGCACGAGCCAGGGAATCATCCGCCCTCCGCTTCGAACGCGAGGCTCGGCCCCACGGCGACCCGCGAGAGCGCGGTGGGGACGACGCCGAGGCCTTCGCAGCGAGGCAGCGCCAGCGCGCCGCGAGAGGGAGCGGCGCACGTGGCGAGATCGTCGCGAAGGAGCACACCGGTCGCGAGCCCGCAGGCCGGCAGCCTTCCGGGCAACGCCGCGGCGAGCTGGAGCGCTGCGGCGCGCGCGACGGCGCCGTCGAGACCGCTCGTCACGAACACGGCGATGCCGGCACTGCGCGCGCGGTCTGCAATCCGGAGCGCGGCACGCAGGCCCCCCGTCGCGCCGAGCTTGAGACAGATCACGTCGGCGGCGCCGAGCACGATCACCCGCTCGGCGCGCTCGGCACCGGCGGCCGATTCGTCGGCCGCAATGCGTACGGGTGATGCACCTCGCAGACGCGCCAGGGCGAGGACATCATTGGCATCCACCGGCTGCTCCAGCATCTCGATGCCCAGCGGAGCGAGACGCCCGAGCGCCAGCAGCGCCTCGTCCTCCTTCCAGCCACCATTGGCGTCGAGGCGCAGCCGTGGCTGCGCGCCCACGGCGGCTCGCACGGCGATTACCCGGGCGACGTCCTCCTCCACTCCCCCCGCCGCCACCTTCAGCTTGAGCGTGCGAAACCCTGCTGCCACGGCCCGTGATGCCTCCGCGCCGAGGCGGCCCGGCTCGCGCTCCGACAGCAGCGCATTCACGGATACGTTCCTGCGCGCACGCCGGCCGGCGCGCGCCGCGAGCCACGCGGCCACGCAACGCCCCGCTGCGCGCGCACTCACGTCGTGGAGCGCGGCATCGAGGGCCGCGCGCGCTGAGGGCGTCTTCGGCGCCGCGGCCTCGATACCGTCGCAGAGGGCGTCTAGATCGCGGACGTCCTCCCCCACCAGGTGCGGCGCCAGCGCAATCAGCGCCTCCCAGCTCGCCTCGACCGTCTCCATGCCGAAGCCCGCGATTGGCGTCGTCTCGCCGAAGCCCGCGATGGCGCCGCTCGTGTGAAGGCTCACGAGCACGCCCTCGCGGGTCTCGATCCGGCCGGCCCCCGTCGCGAGCGGCACGCGCAGGGCGAGGCGAAAGCGTGCGAGATCGATGCGCCGGATTCTCAAGCGATCACGGCCGCCGCGAGCAGGAGGGTGAAGCCTGCGTGCGTTCGGGCCGCGAGGACGAGCGCGGCGTTGAGGGCTGGCCCATCGCTCCGGGTGAGGGCGCACGTCGCGGCTCGCCACGCGACGGGTAGCGTCACGAGCGCGAGCAGGCCGGCGGGCGGGAGGAGACCGGTGATGACGAGGGCCGCGAGACCGGCATAGGCGAGCCCCAAGAGCGCCAGCAGGTAGGCCCGGGCGGCCGGCCGGCCGAGACGAACAGCGAGCGTCCGCTTGCCGGCGCGCGCGTCGGTGTCGATGTCGCGCAGGTTGTTGATCGCGAGAATCGCAGTCACGAGACAGGCGGGGGGCAGAGAGACGAGGACGGCCCTCGCGGAGAGCGCCTGTGCCTGCACGGCGTAGCTTCCCGTGACGGCGACGACGCCGAAGAAGACGAAGACCGCCGCGTCACCGAGGCCGTGGTAGGCG
>CAYOIG010000478.1:0-7402 GCA_964403915.1 uncultured Myxococcaceae bacterium | reverse complement strand
GGAGCGTGTAGGCGTTGCCCACGCGCCCGTCGGCCGTGGCCATGGAGAGGCTCGACGCATTGTGCGCCACCTGCAGGTCGAGCGGCTGCCGGCCGGCCAGCGCGCCGGCGAAGCCGAAGACGGCGGCGGCGAGCAGCACCGCATAGATCACCACACGCGGGCGCAGCAGTCGCACCTTCCGGATGCGCTCGAGCCCGACCAGCGAGCGGTAGGCTATCAGCCCCGGCCTGCGACCGAGCCGCGTCATCACGCCGTTGCAGGCGTCGATGCACTGCGTGCAGGCGATGCACTCGTACTGGAGCCCGTTCCGGATGTCGATCCCGGTAGGACACACCACCACGCAGAGCCCGCAGTCGACGCAGTCGCCGCGTGCTGCCATTGCTCCCTTCGCCGCTCGCTTGCCGCGCGGCTCGCCGCGCAGGGCGTCGTAGCCGATCACCAGGGTGGCGCGATCGAAGAGCACGCCCGGGAATCGCGCGTAGGGGCAGATGTAACGGCAGAAGGTCTGGCGGACGAATGCGAGATCGAGATACGCGAGCGCGCTGGCCACCACGAGGAAGCCCGCCACCGTCGGCGACAGATCCCCGCCGCGAAGCTGATCCAGCATCGCGTAGGGGGACACGAAGTAGCCCACCAGGTGGAAGCCCAGCAGCAGCGAGAGCACGAGCCAGACCGCGTGGGTGGCCGCGCGGCGCGCGGGAGCCACACGGGCCGGCGGGCCGCCGCGGGTCCAGCCCTCGATGCGGCGCGCGACCGCGGCAAAGAGATCCGTGAGCACCGTCTGCGGGCAGGCCCAGCCACACCACAGACGCCCGGCGAGAGCCGTGAAGAAGAAGAGAGCGAGCGCCAGCCCCGCCACGATCAGCCACAGGAAGTAGAGCTCCTGCGGAAAGATCACGAGGCCAGCGACGTGGAACTTGCGGCCCGGGATGTCCAGCAGCACCAGCGGCTCGCCGCCGATGCGCACCCAGGGCACGACCAGAAGGATGGCGATCAGGAGCGTATTCGCAGCCCAGCGCAGGCGCCGGTAGACACCCTCGACCGGTCGCGCGCTCAGCACGATCGCGCCCTCTGTGCCCGCCTCACGGGCCCGGCTTGGCCGCGGCAACGCCCGGTGCGCCGACGCCCGGCGCATTCGACCGCGGAAGCGTCGCCATGTAGGCCAGCGCCTTCCAGATCTTCTCCGTGCCGAGCTGCGACTTCCACGCCGGCATGCCCCCGGGCCTTCCCTCCGAGACGGTTTCGAAGAGCACCGCGTCCGTGTCGCCGTACTTCCAATACGGATCCACGAGACTCGGCCCCACCAGCCCCGAGCCATCGGGCTTGTGGCAGGCCGCGCAGATCTGCAGGAAGACCTGCTGCCCTTCGGCGATCGCGGCCGCATCTCCAGTGTAGGGGTTGCCGGCCGGCAGCGCGGCCCGCACCGCCTGGGCCTGTTTCGTCGCCACGGCGACCTCGGCCTCGTACTGCCCCCGGGACGACCAGCCCGTCAGCGTATAGAACGCCAGGTAGACGATCGCGAAGACGATCGTGGCGAGGAACGAAACATTGAACCAGCGCGGGATCGGGTTGTCCGACTCGGCAATGCCATCGGTCCCGTCCACGTGCTCGCCGGGAAGCTCCGCCACCTCGTCCGGCACCGGCGCCCGATCCCCCTCGCTCACGCCTCTTCCTCCTCTTCGAGCATCCGCAGCGCCGGCTCCTCCAATCGCGCGCGGCGCGCCGGGCTCGCCACGTAGAGTGCGATCGCGAGAAGCGTGACGGCCAGCAGTGCGAGCCGGCCCAGCTTGTAGAGCGCCACCCACTCCATCAGCGTCCCGCCTCGGCCGGCGCGCTCGCGACGGGCGTCGCGCTGCGCGCGAGATCGCGTCCGAGACGCTGCAAGTAGGCAATCAGGGCCAGCGCCTCGCTCCGGGCCTCCGTCTCGGAGAGCACCGTGCCGGCCGCCCGCAGCCCCTCGGCCACGCTCGTCTCCTGCGCCCGAGCATCGGCTTCGGCGTTCGCAATCTCGGCATCCGAGTATGGGGCGCCGAGATGTCGCAGCACTTCGAGCTTGCGCTGCGTCAGTGAGGTGTCGAGCTCCGTCTGCTGCAAGAAGGCGAAGGCCGGCATGTTGGAGCGCGTCTCGATCTCGCGCGGATCGCGCAGATGGATCCAGTGCCAGGAGTCCGGATACTTGCCGCCTACGCGAGCGAGGTCGGGGCCGGTTCTCCGCGAGCCGAACTGGAACGGCCGGTCGTAGATCGACTCGCCGGCTAGCGAGTAGGCCCCGTAGCGGTCCGTCTCCGTCTTGAACGGTCGCACCTGCTGGCTGTGGCACGTGTAGCAGCCCTCGCGAACGTAGATGTCGCGGCCCTCTTGCTCGAGTGCCGTATAGGGCCGCAGGCCCGGGATGGGCGTGATCGTGCTCTGCAGGAAATAGGGCGGGATCAGCAGTACGAGCCCGCCGATGGTGACGACCACGAAGGCCAGCACCGCCAGGGTGAGCTGCCGCGCCTCGAGCTTTCGATGCCATTCCCACGCCATGTCAGCGAACCGCCGCAGCCGGCGCCGTGCCGGGCTCGATTCGCACACGCTCCGCGGGAATCTCCGGGCTCCCTTGCTGGATCGTGCGGATCACGTTGAAGAACATCAGCACCACGCCGGTCAGGAACACCGCTCCGCCAGCCGCGCGGATCACGTCGTAGATCCGGATCGCATTCACCGACTCGATGAAGGTGTAGGCGAGGCTTCCGTCGGGATTCACCGCCCGCCACATGAGGCCTTGCGTGACGCCGCTGATCCACATCGGCGTCACGTAGAGCACGATGCCGAGCGTCGCGACCCAGAAGTGCGCCTCGGCCAGCCGCACGCTCCAGAGCGTCGTATGCCACAGGCGCGGCACCAGGTAGTAGAGCGTCGCGAAGCAGGTGAGCGCGACCCAGCCGAGGGCGCCCGAGTGCACGTGGCCGATGGTCCAGTTCGTGAAATGCGAGAGCGAATTGACCGTCTTCACGGCCATCATCGGGCCCTCGAAGGTGCTCATGCCGTAGAACGTCAGCCCGACCACGAACATCTTGAGCAGCGGATCGGTCCGCACCCGATCCCAGGCGCCGCTGAGCGTCAGAAAGCCGTTCAGCATGCCTCCCCACGAGGGCAGGATCAGCATGATGGAGAAGGCCGTCCCGAGCGACTGCGCCCAGTCCGGGAGCGGCGAGTAGATGAGATGGTGCGGCCCCGCCCAGATGTAGAGGAAGATGAGAGACCAGAAGTGCACGATCGAGAGCCGGTGCGAGTAGATGGGCCGCCCGACCTGCTTCGGCAGGAAGTAGTACATGAGGCCGAGGATCGGAACCGTGAGCACGAAGCCGACTGCGTTGTGACCGTACCACCACTGGATGTTCGCATCGTGGACGCCGGAGAAGAGCGAGTAGGACTTGAACGCGCTCACCGGGAACTCGAGATTGTTGAAGACGTAGAGCATCGCCACGGTGAGGATCGTGGACATCCAGAACCACAGCGCCACGTACATCGGCCGCACGCGCCGCCGGGCGATCGTCCCAAAGAAGTTGACGCCGTAGACCACCCACATCACCACCACGGCGAGGTCGAGAGGCCACTCGAGCTCGGCGTACTCCTTCGACGCGGTCTTGCCTAACGCGAGCGTGACGGCCGCGGCGACGATGACGCCGTTCCAGAGCCACAGGTGGAGACGCGAGAGCGCGTCGGAGAACAGCCGCACGCGGCACAGGCGCTGCACCGCGTAGTAGCTGCCGGCGAAGACGACGCCGAGCGTGAAGCCGAAGATGACGGCGTTGGTATGGATCGGACGGATGCGCCCGAAATGGAGCGGACCGACGTTCAGCCCGGGCCAGACCAGATCGAGAGCCGCAATCAGCCCGACCAGCATGCCAACGAGGCCCCAGACGAGGGCCGAGAGCGCGAAGCCCCGCACGATCGCCATGTCGTACGGGGCCTGCGCCGGAGCCATGGACCCTGCCGTCACGCACCCCTCCCTTCGGACCTCCAGGGCCCGCGGCGGGAGATTGCAGGATCGATGCCGCTTCGCCCAGCCCGCTGACAGCCCTGTTGGCGCGCGGCTGGGTCAATCCGACCCATCCCTCCGCGAGCCGATGGGCCGATCTGACCCGGTCAGGAGGCCGCTGGGAGGGGCGCCAGCGCGGCCCGTGCGGCCGCCTCGGAAGGCAGCGCACCGCGGTCCCGCAGCCGGCGCTTGATCTCGTCGAGCTCGCGGCGGGCGGCGTCGCGCTTCGCCTCGTCCCGGTAGCTCCGCAGTGTCGGCTCCACCGCGCCGGCGCCCATCTCCCGATCGAGCCGGCCCTCGGCCACGAGACGGGCCACGTGCTCGCGCACGCCGTCGAGTGCCCGCATCTCGTGCTCCACCGAGAGGCCCTCGAAGGCCTCCTGGATGCGCCGGCGGGCCCTCGCGCTGGCGAGCGTCGCGAGCGTTCTCACCTTCTCGCGCTCGAGGGTCCGGATCTCGTCGCGGAAGCGCACGAGGTTCTCCTTGGCCGTGGCCGTCTCGGCCTGCATGCCCTCGAGCTCCTGCTGGCTGCGCTCCAGGTCCTCGAGAAGCGCCTGCTTGTGGGCGATGAGCGTGAGCGCCGCGGCGTCGTCCGCACGCCGGACGGCGCGGGCCACGTCGGCCGAAAGACGGCCGAGCTCCGCGCGCTTCTCCTGGATCTCCCCCTCCAGCCGATTGCGCATGTAGAGGATGCCCGCCACGGCCTGCTTCAGCTCGCCGTACTGCCGCCGCCGCTCCTCGATCGCCTGGGCATACACCGCCTCGGGACGATCGCTTTCGCGCGCGCGCACCCAGAGCGAGAACGTTCCGGTCAGGAGGCTCCGCAGCCGGGCCAGGAGGCCCCCGTGTCGTGCCGTGCGCATGCTCAGATCTCCCTCTTCTCGCCGCCGCCCCAGTCCTCCGCCCGGAGGCCGAGCTCGCGGATCTTCTGCTGCAGGCTCTGGCGCACCATCCCGATCGCCTCGGCCGTGCGCGAGACGTTGCCGCCGTGCGCGCGCAGGGCGCGCAGGAGATAGGCGCGTTCGAAGTCCTCGGTGGCGCGCCGTTTCGCCTCGGAGAAGCCCGCCTCCGGGTCGCAGGCCTCGGCCTCGCAGGCCGCGGTGCCGAGCCGCAGATCGTCTTCCTCGATTCGCTCTCCCGGCGCCAGCACGGCCGCCTGCTCGATCACGTTGCGCAGCTCGCGCACGTTGCCGGGCCAGGCATGACGCGCGAGACGCGCCAGGGCCGCCGCGCTGATCCTTCGCCGCTCTCGCCCGAGACGGGCCGCGAGCTGGTCGAGAAGACGCTCCACGAGCGGTGCGAGATCCTCGGGCCGCTGTCGCAGCGGCGGGAGCGCGATCTCGACGACCCGCAGCCGGTAATAGAGATCCTCCCGGAAGCGGCCGCGCCGCACCTCGGCCTCGAGATCGCGATGCGTCGCCGCCACCACGCGCACGTCGACGGCGATCGCCTTCGTTCCGCCGACGCGCTCGAAGGAGCGCTCCTGGAGCACGCGCAGCACCTTGGCCTGCGTCTCGGCGGCCATGTCGCCGATCTCGTCGAGCAGGATCGTACCGCCGTCCGCCGCCTCGAAGCGTCCAATGCGCCGCGCGTCGGCGCCGGTGAACGCTCCCTTCTCGTGACCGAAGAGCTCGCTCTCCACCAGCTCGCGGCTGATGGCGGCGCAGTTGACGGCCACGAAGGGCCGGCTGCGGCGTGGGCTGCGGTGGTGGAGCGCCTGTGCCACCAGCTCCTTGCCGGTGCCGCTCTCACCGCGCACGAGCACCGTGAGATCGGTCTCGGCCAGCTTCTCGATCGTCTCGAAGACCTTGCGCATGGCCGGCCCCGAGCCGACGAGATTCTCGAACGCGACGTCGCGGCCGATGCGCTCGAGCAGCATCCGGTGCTCGCGCGCAAGACGCGTTCGGTCGAGCGCTCGCTGCACGACGAGCCGCAGCTCGTCGTTGTCGAAGGGCTTGGGCACGTAGTCCTCGGCGCCGGCCTTCATCGCCTCTACGGCGAGCTTCTCCGAGCCGTGGGCCGTGATCATCACCACTGCGGTCTCGGGCCGCAGCGTCTTCGCCGCCAGCAGCACGTCCATGCCGCTCGGCCCGCGGCCGAGGGAGAGATCGGTCAGCACCAGATCCCAGGGCTCGGCCCGGAGCTGCGCGATCGCTTCCTCGCCGCCACCGGCGAGGCCGACCTCGTGGCCCTCGCGACGGAACAGCCCCGAGAGTGCGAGCTGGATCGCGCGCTCGTCCTCGACGATGAGCAGCCGCGCCATCTCAGTCTCCGGCCGGCGGGGCGGCGGCGCCTTCCGGACAGCGCCGCGGCAGCAGCACCGCGAACTCCGTCCCCACGCCCTCGCTGCTGTGCAGCTCGATGCTGCCGCCGTGCGCCTCCACCAGCTTGCGAACGATCGGGAGTCCCAGCCCCGTGCCGCCCGGCTTCGAGGTGTGGAAGGGCTGGAAGGCGCGCTCGCGCGTCTCGGCATCCATGCCCGGCCCGTTGTCACGGATCCGCAGCCAGACCTCGGTGCCCGCGAGGTTCTCGCCCGCTGCGAGCCACAGCCGCGGCTCGGGCGTGCCGGCGGCCTCGAGCGCGTCGAGGGCATTGGTGACCAGGTTGATCACGACCCGGCGCAGCTTCTCCGGATCGGCGCGCAGCGCGAGCGGTCGCGCCAGATCGCGCTCGATGCGCACGCCGAGCCGCGAGACGCGCTCGCGCAGCGTCTCGAGAGCGGCTTCCACGACGGCCCGCAGCTCCGTCTCGACCGGTCGCAGGTCTTCTTCGCGCGCATAGCGGAGCAGATGGGAGATCGAGCGCTCCACGCGATCGAGCTCCTCGAGGGCCACACGCGCATACTCGACGTTCTCCGGCGAGCCCGAATCCTCGCCGAGCTGCTGGACCAGGCTCTTGGCCGCCGTGATCGGATTGCGGATCTCGTGGGCGATGGAGGCGGACAGCTCTTCGAGCTCGCGCACGTGCTCGTGGGCGAGGCTGCGGCGCTCCTCCCTCACCGTCCCCTGGAGCTGACGTTCGACCTCTGCGTCGATCATCCGCTTGCGAAGCGTCGGCGCCACCACCGCGAAGGCATGGCATGCGACGCCGATGCCCCAGGACAGGGCGACGACGAAGGCCGCGCGAAAGCCCGCGACCATCAGCAGAAACAGACACGTGGATGCGTAGGGAACGAAGTGGAACAGGAAGCCGATCTTCCGGTTGGCGAGCCGCCTCGCCTCGCGGTAGGCCTCCTCTTCGGGGCCGAGCGCGGCCTTGCCGCGCTTCTCCTCGCGGCGCCGCGCGCGCTGCGCGCTCTCGGCCTGCCACGGGCCACCGCGCCCGCGACGCGCCCGCTCGCGGGCTGCCATCTCGTCCGCGCCCGGAAGCGCGAAGCCC
>CAYOIG010000477.1:0-9243 GCA_964403915.1 uncultured Myxococcaceae bacterium | reverse complement strand
GGCGGATGGTCGTGCGCGAGCCGCAGAAGAGTTGAAGATGGCGGTGCGACGCTTCGAGGAAGTGGAGTTCGGCGAGGAGCTCGAGATCGCAGTGGACGTGAGCATGGAGCGCGTGCGCCGCTTCACGCACGCTACGAAGATGACGTTCGGTCGCTTCACGGACCACGAGCAGGCGAAGAAGGAGGGGCTGCCTGGCGCGATCGTCCCTGGCATCATGAGCCAGGGCATTCTGGCCGCCGCGATCCACACGTGGGCGCCGGGCTGCGAGATCCTCGACATCGACACGGTGTTCCGAGCGCCGGTCCAGGTGGACTCCAGGCCGACGGTGCGGCTTGTCGCCACCGACCTCGATCCCGCCGCGCGCACCGTCCAGCTCGATCTCACCATCGCCAACGAGGCGAAGGAGGGACGAGTGGTCGGCACGGCGCTGGTGAGGCTCTGAGCGGCGGAGGAGCGTCGACATGGCGGTGACCCCGGTTCCCGCAGCGACGGTCATGCTGCTCCGCGACGGCGGCGCGTCCCCGGAGGTTCTGCTGGTGCAGCGCAGCGTGAAGAGCGAGTTCCTTCCCGACCTCTACGTCTTCCCCGGCGGCAGAGTCGAGGACGAGGACGTCGCGCTCGCCGATCGGCTGATTGGCGTCGCGAGTGAGGACGCGCGCCGCTGCGCCGCGAGCGTGCGGGATCGGACGCCGGGCTACCTCGTCGCGGCGATCCGCGAGACCTTCGAGGAGGTGGGCATCCTGCTCGCGCGCCGCCGCGGCGAGACCGAGCTGCTGGGCGGCGATCTCGCGGAGCAGCTGGGCCGGCTTCGCCTCGACGTGCAGGCGGGCCGCGCGAGCTTCGCGGATCTGGTGCGCGCCGAAGATCTCGAGCTGGCGGCAGACCGGCTCGCCCTGCACGGTCACTGGATCACGCCGGAAATGGTCCCGCACCGCTTCGACACGCTGTTCTTCTGCGCGCTCGCGCCGGCCGATCAGCTCGCCGCCCACGACGGTCTCGAATCCACTGCGCACGCGTGGCTCACGCCAGAGGACGCGCTCGCGCAGGCGCGGCGCGGCGAGTGCAGCGTCGTGTTCCCGACCCGCTGCAATCTCGAGACGCTGTGCGGCTTCACGAACGCCGCGACGGCCCTGGAAGCGTCCCGGCGTCGGCCGGTCGTGCCGATCCATCCCCGCGTCGAGCAGCACGAGACCGGGCCCCGGCTCGTGATCCGCGAGGACGCGGGCTACCCGACCACCTGGGAGACGTTGCCCGCCCGGCCGAGGTAGCCGAACGTCATGTACGATAGGATAGTTCGCATACGATGGGCTACGCGCTCCGAGCGAGCGCGTCGCCACAGCGAGGTCGACCGATGAGCGTCCACTCCGAGCCCCTCGACGAGCTGAAGGTTCTGGATCCGCACCACTACGCGCAGGGGGGCTATCCGCATGCGGAATGGGCGCGCCTGCGGCGCGAGTCGCCAGTCCACTACTTCCCGACCGCGGCGGCGGAGCCGTTCTGGGCGCTGACCAAGCACGAGGACATCGTCTGGGTGTCGAAGCAGCCCGAGCGCTTCCTGAACGCCCCGCGGCTGATCGTCCCCTCGACGGCGCTCCAGCGCGACCAGGAATTCCCGGTGCGCATGTTGCTGAACATGGACAACCCGGACCACAAGGTCTACCGGGACCTGATGCGCGGGAAGTTCACGCCGCAGGCGCTGCGCAAGATGCCGCTCGACGTCGAGGGGATCGCCCGAGAGATCGTCGATGGAATCGACACGCACGGTGCCGAAGCGGAGATCGACTTCGTCGACAAAGTCGCCGCGTTCCTTCCGATCGCGGTGATCGCAGACCTGCTCGGCGTGCCGCGCTCCGACTGGCGCACGCTGTTCCGCTGGACGAACGAGACGATCGGCGCGCAGGACCCCGAGTACCAGGTGGTGGGCGAGACGCCCCTCGAGACGTCGCAGCGCGCCCGGCTCGAGCTCTTCAAGTACTTCGTCGATCTGATCGCGGCGCGCCGGGCGAACCCCCGCGACGACATCGTGAGTCACCTGGCCAACGCCAAGGTCGACGGGAAGCACCTCCCGGACCTGGAGCTGCTCTCGTACTTCTTCCTCCTGGTGCTCGCGGGAAACGAGACCACGCGCAACGCCACCAGCGGCGGGCTGATGGCGTTCATCGAAAACCCCGGGGAGTGGCGAGCGCTGCGCAGGAATCCGGCGCTGCTGGACAGCGCAGTCGAGGAGGTCCTGCGCTGGACCTCTCCCGTCGTCCAGTTTGCGCGCACTCCGGTCGAGGACTTCGAGCTGCGCGGTCGCAAGATCCGCGCGGGCGAGAGGCTGTGCCTGTTCTATCCCTCCGGCAACCGCGACGAGGACGTCTTCGAGGAGCCCGGCCGCTTCCGGATCGATCGCAACCCGAACCGCCACATCGCGTTCGGAATCGGCGAGCACTTCTGTCTGGGCGCCAACGTCGCGCGGCTCGAGCTGCGCTTGATCTATCGCGAGCTCCTGGACCGTGTCGATTGGATGGAGCTCGCCGCGCCGCCGGAGCGGCTCGTGTCGACGGTCGTCGGCGGCGTGAAGCACCTGCGCATCCGCTACCGCACGGTTCCGAGAGCCGCGTAGGAGGCTCGGCCAGAGCACTCGTCGCCAAGCGCTCTCCGTGCGGAGCAAATCCCCTTCCGACAAGAGGTGCGGCATGAACGAGGCTGCGGCGCTTGCAGGAATCCGGGTCGTGGAGTGTGCGGAGGAGGTGAGCGGTCCCTTCTGCGGCAAGGCGCTCGCGGACCTCGGGGCGGATGTCGTCAAGGTCGAGCCGCCCCCGGGGGATCGCAGCCGCGACGCGGGGCCCTTTCCGGGGGACCGCCCCGATCTGGAGCGAAGCGGCCGCTTCCTCTACCTCAATGCGAACAAGCGAAGCGTCGTGCTCGACCTGGAGACGCCTCAGGGGCGGGCCGATCTCGAATCGCTCGCGACACACGCGGACGTTCTGATCGCGGCCGGCACGCCTTCGCGGCTAGCGCAGCAGGGGACCGATCGGCGGCTTTTGACGATCAATCCGGGTCTCGTGATCACCTGCATCAGCCCGTTCGGCCTGGTGGGCCCGTACCGCGAGTACACCAGCACCGATCTCGTCGCCTACCAGCTGGGCGGCCTCGGCCGGGAGACCCCGTACAACCAGGTGCAGGATCTCGAGGCGGAGCCGCCGCTCGTGGGCGGCGGGTCTCAGACCGAGTTCCTCGCCGGCTGGACGGCCGCGTTGCTCACCCTGGCCGCCCTCCGCCACCGCGACCGGACCGGGCGCGGACAGGTCGTCGACGTGTCCTCCTTCGAAGCGGTGGCCAGCATGCTGCGCATCTCGCTCGCGGGCGTCAGCTACACCGGCCGGATCGTGATCCAACGCCAGAAGAACGGGTTCTCCTGGGTTCAGCCGTGCCGCGACGGACACGTGTCGATCTCGCCGGCGAGCTTCGATCACTGGTGGCAGCGCTTCAAGCGGATGGCGGGGAAGCCCGACTGGGCCGACCAGGAGATCTTCGCCACGATCCTCGACCGCCTCCGGAACGCGGACGCGGTCGAGATGCTGATCGACCAGTGGCTCGAGCATCGCGACAAGCGCGAGGTCTTCGCGCTCGCGCTGGAGCACGGTGTCCCCGGCTTCCCGGTTCACAGCATGGGAGAGGTGCTCGCCGCAGAGCAGCTCCGCGAGCGCGGCTTCTTCGTCGACGTCGTGCATCCGGTCGCGGGCCGGATCCGCCAGCCTGGCGCGCCGATGCGCTTGAGCGCGACGCCGTGGCGGATCCGTCGTGCGTCGCCGCGGCTCGGTGAGCACACGCGCGAAGTGCTGGACGAGGCGCACGCCGTCGGCTCGCGACGCGGGCCGAGCGAGGCGTCCGGTCGGGTCGGGGAGGCGGGGCTTCGGCGTCCGCTCGAGGGAATCCGGGTGGCGGATTTCGGCTGGATCCTGGCCGTTCCGCACGCGACGGCGTGGCTCGGCTGTCTCGGGGCCGAGGTGATCCGCATCGAGTCACAAGCTCGGCTCGATCTCGTGCGCGTGCTGCCCGGCACGGCGGCCGACGACCAGATCGGAGTGAACCGCGCAGGCGCGTTCAACGGCCTCTCCTTCAGCAAGAAGAGCGTCACGCTCAACCTGTCGACCGCGCGGGGCATCTCGCTGGCTCGAGAGCTGATCTCGCAGAGCGATGTCGTCACGGAGAACTTCACGCCTGGAGTGATGGAACGGCTCGGCTTGGATTATGCGTCGCTGCGCAAGGTCAGGCCGGGGCTCGTGATGCTCTCGGGCTCACCTCTCGGTCAGACCGGACCGCACCGTCATGCCACGGGTTGGGGACCGAACACCCAAGCCTACGCGGGACTCCCGTACTTGACGGGCTACGCGGGCGGGCCGCCGGTCGGGCTGGGCGGCTTCTATCCGGACTTCATGGTCGGCGTGGCCATGGCCTTCTCGATCCTCGCTGCCCTCCGTCACCGCGACCGGACGGGCGAGGGGCAGCACGTCGAGTTCGCGATGGCCGAGACGGTGGCTTCGATGCTGCCCGATGCGTTGCTCGACTACACCATGAACGGGCGGGAGCCGGTGCGGCGCGGGAATCGCCATCCCCGCATGGCTCCTCACGGCGTCTACCGCTGTCTGGGCGACGACAAGTGGGTAGCCATCGCAGTGAGCGATGACGCCGCGTGGCGTGCGCTGCGCCGCGCGCTCGGAGATCCTGAATGGGCTCGCAGCCGCGAGCTCGACGAGCTGCCGGGTCGACTCCGGCACCACGACGAGATCGACGCGCGGCTCCGCGAGTGGACGCGCGGGCGCACGCACTACGCCGTGATGCACGAGCTGCAGCAGGCCGGCGTGGCGGCGGGGGCCTGCCTCGACGCGATCGAGCTCGCCGCCGACCCTCAGCTCCGCGAGCTCGGGCTCATGGTAGCGATCGAGCATCCCGAGGTCGGGGCGCGCGAGGTCGCGGGTCTGCCGGGCCGCTTCAGCGAGATGCCCGGATACGCATACACGCCTGCGCCTCTGCTAGGGCAGCACAACCGCGAGATACTCTGCGGGAGGCTCGGCCTGTCCGCCGCGGACTTCGAGGCGCTTCAGGCGGAGCGCGTCGTCTTCTGATCGGACCCACCGACCGACGCTCCGAGTGAGCTGGAGGGATCGAGATGCTCGAGAAGAACCGATATGAGCGGATCACCTTCGAGAAGCGTCCGAGCGGAGTGTGCATCGCCACTCTGAATCGGCCCGAGAAGCTGAACGCGGTCGACGGCGCCATGCACCGGGAGCTCTCCACGCTCGCGGTCGACGCGGATGCCGATGGCGAGGTCAGGGTGCTGGTGTTGACCGGAGCCGGGCGCGGCTTCTGTGCCGGCGGTGATTTCGGCGGCGGCATGACCGAGTCCGGAGGGGGCGGCTCGATCATGCGCGAGGCGCGTCAGATCGTCGACAACCTGCTCGACTGCCGAAAGCCCGTGATCAGCGCCGTGAACGGCTATGCGATGGGGTTGGGGGCCACCGTGGCCCTGCTGTGCGACGTCGTGGTGGCGGCGCGCAATGCCGTCTTCGCCGACACCCACGTGCGCATGGGCATCGGCGCGGGCGACGGCGGGCAGGTCATGTGGCCGTTGCTGATGGGGCCCAACCGGGCCAAGTACTACCTGATGACGGGGGATCGCCTCTCCGCCGAGGAGGCCGAGCGCCTGGGGCTGGTCAACTTCGTGACCGACGAAGGCGGCGCGTTGCAACGCGCGATCGAGATCGCCGAGCGTCTCGCCGCCGGCCCGCTGCAGGCGATCATCGCCTCCAAGGTCCCCGTGAACCGCTACCTCAAGATGATCTCCAACCTGGTGCTGCCGCTCTCGCTCGAGATGGAGGGCGCATGCATGCGCAGCGAGGACGCGCGCGAGGCGGCGACGGCGTTCGTCCAGAAGCGCGAGCCCAGGTTCCAGGGCCGCTAGCAGGGCCATAACTCACCAATCGTCACAGGAGTCATGCAGCCATGCCCCCGGACCTGTTCGACCGATTCTCCGTGATCGACGTAGACACGCACGTCACCGAGCCGGCAGACACGTGGACCTCCCGCGTCTCCACAAAGTGGGGCGACAAGGTTCCGAGGCTCGTCCGCATGGGCGAGAAGGACGTGTGGATCGTCAACGGCCAGGTCGCGGGCGCCCCCGGCGCGTTCACCATGGCGGGCTTCGACGGAACGCTCCCGGAGTGTCGCGACAAGCTCGAGGATTGCCCGCGCAGCGCCTTCGACCCGGTCGCGCGCCTCGAGCACATGGACAAGGAGGGCATCCGCGCCCAGGTGCTGTATCCCAACGTCGGGGGCTTCGGCTCGGGGCGCTTCCTCTCGCTCGGAGAGCCCGAGCTGATGCTCGAGTGCGTGCGTGCCTACAACGACTTCCTCACGGAGTGGAGCAGCGCCGATCCCGATCGGCTGCTCCCCGTGGCTGCGATGCCCTTCTGGGACGTTCCGGCGATGGTGGGGGAGATCCAGCGCTGCGCCGACGCAGGTCATCGCGCCGTGCTCTTCCCCAATGTTCCCGAGACCCACGGACAGCCGCGGGTCGCGGATCGGCATTGGGATCCGGTGTGGGCGGCAGCGCAGGAGGTCGGTCTTCCCATCAGCTTCCACATCGGCGGCGGTGACATCAGCGGCCTCATGAAGGACCCGGTCGGCATGGGCTTCAAGGCCAACTTCGGCCGTGTCTCGTCGCTGATCTTCGTCGAGAACGCGCAGTGCATCGCCGATCTGATCTTCGGCGGGGTGTGTCACCGCTTCCCCGACCTCGAGTGCGTCTCGGTCGAGAGCGGCGTCGGCTGGCTGGTGGGGCTGCTCGAGGCCTTCGACTGGCAATGGCAGAACAGCGGCATCCGGGACGAGCACCCCGAGTACGATCTCCTCCCTAGCGAGTACTTTCTGCGTCAGATCTACGGCTGCTTCTGGTTCGAGGACGAGGGCGCCCGGCGGGCGATCGCACGCTATCCCGGCAACATCTTGTACGAGACCGATTTCCCGCACCCGACGTGCATGGCGCCGGGACCCCGCACTCCGGCCGAGCGCCCGCGCGTCTACGCGCAGCGCGTGCTCGGCGATCTTCCCGACGCGGCGCTCCGGAAGGTGCTCCACGACAACGCGGCTGCGCTGTACGGGCTCAAGTGATGGGAAAGCGCGCGGCCGCGATCCTCGGGCTCGCCGAATGGGCGCCGCAGCGCCGCTGGGATCGCCCCATGTTCTCGCTGGAGGCCGCGGCGGAGCTCGGCGCGCTGGCGCTCGCCGACGCCGGGATCGAGCACGACGAGGTGGACGGGCTGGTGAGCGGGCCGGTCTTCGAGTCACCCATGTTCGCGCCCTCTGCCCTGGCGGAGTATCTGGGCGTGCGTGCGAATTTCGCGGAGATCGTCGATCTGGGCGGCGCATCGGCGGCGGGCATGGTCTGGAGGGCCGCGGCTGCGATCGAAGTCGGGATCTGTGACACCGTTCTCGTCGTCTGCACCACCGTGCCGCCGCCGCCCCCGCCGTCTCGGGCGAGCGGCACGGGCAGCGGCGCCGCCCGCCTTCCGGCCTATCTGGGCGGAGACAGCTGGGGCTCTCCGCAGGGTCAGTTCGAGCTGCCCTCGGGTCTGGTCGCCGCGACCCCGAGCTTCGCGTTGATCGCGAGCCGCTACCTCGCGCAGTTCCCCACGCGGCCCGAGGCGCTGGCCCGGATCGCGGTTCACGAGCGCGACAACGCGCTGCGCAATCCCAAGGCGATCTTCCGCGACAAGCCGATCACCGTGGAAGACGTGCTCTCCTCCCGGATGGTGGCCGATCCGTTGAGGCTGCTCGAGGTCGTGATGCCGTGCTTCGGCGGCGGCGCCGTGGTCGTGACGCGCGCGGACCGGGCGGCGCGAGGTTCGCGCCGGCCGGTGTTCGTCTCGGGCTACGGCGAGCGACTCACGCACAAGAGCATCACCTACGCACCCGACCTGCTGGAGACACCCACGCGTGTCGCCTCGGAGCGCGCCTTCCGAATGGCCGGCGTGGCTCGGAGCGACGTCGACGTCGCGCTGCCCTACGACTGCTACACGATCACGGTCCTGCTGACCCTCGAGGACGCGGGCTTCTGCAAGAAAGGGGAGGGCGGACGCTTCATCGAGGAGCACGACCTGCGCCACGATGGAGACTTCCCGCTCAACACGCACGGTGGTCAGCTCGGCATGGGTCAGGCGGGCCTCGCGGGCGGTCTCTCCCATGTGACCGAGGCCGTGCGCCAGATCCAGGGCCGCGGCGAGGGGCGGCAGGTCAGGAGCTGCGACGTCGCCTACGTGAACGGAACGGGTGGAATGATGGCGGAGCAGGTCGCCCTGATCCTGGAAGGAGCCTAGATGGGCACCCGGATGTCCGCCGACGGACGGCCGCTGCCGGTGCCGAACCCGACGACGGCGCCGTTCTTCGACGCCGCGCGCGAAGGCCGGCTCCGCCTCCAGCGCTGCCCGAGGGACGGGTTCTTCTTCTACCCGCGAAGCCGCTGCCCCCGCTGTCTGGGCGACGACTGGTCCTGGGAGGACGTCAGTGGCCGGGGTACGCTGCACGCCTTCACGGTCGATCGACTGGGACACGATCCGGCGCTCGCGCGCGACGTGCCGTTCGCGATCGCGGTGGTCGAGCTCGAGGAGGGCCCGCGCATGACTGCCCGGCTCGTCGACTGCGCGCTCGACGAGCTGCGCGTGGGGATGCCGCTTGCCGCGGTGTTCGAGACGATCGAAGAAGTTCCGCTCGTCCGCTTCCGACCGAGCGCGTGAGCGTCAGCCCGTCCGAGCGCCGCGGAGCCGAACGCCGAGCGAGCGGAAGCCGGGAACGTGCAGATTCGGAACGCGCTCGCCCGTGTCGACGAGCTCCATCTCCGGCAGCAACGGTAGCAGCGCGCGGATCGCGGCGCGCAGCTCGACCCGTGCCAGGTTCGCCCCCAGGCAGAAGTGCGCGCCGTGCCCGAACGCGAGGTGGTGATTCGGCCGGCGCGCGACGTCGAAGCGGTAGGGGTCGTCGAACGCCTCGGAGTCGCGGTTCGCCGATGGGTAGAAGATGCCGACGGTCTCGCCCGCGCGGATCTTCTGGCCGTGCAGCTCGACGTCCCGGACGGCCGTGCGCGCGAACTGCACCACGGGCGACGTCCAACGCAGGATCTCCTCGACGGCCGAGTCCAGGAGCTCGGGCCGCGCGCACAAGAGATCGCGCTGCTCGGGATGCGCGAGCAGCGCGAGCACG
>CAYOIG010000476.1:0-1592 GCA_964403915.1 uncultured Myxococcaceae bacterium | reverse complement strand
TGCTCCTCCTACCGAAACCTCCACGACCACCACGTCACGTTCCGCAGCGCGGGTGGCAGCGACGAGCTCTCGAACCGCACGACGCTCTGCGCCTGGCACCACCTGCGCGGCGTGCACGCGGGCCTGATGCGCTGCCTCGGCGAGGCGCCCGACAACCTCGTCTTCGAGCTCGGCGTTCGCCCAGGCCGCCCGCCCCTCGTTCGCTACAGCGCCGAGCGGCGCCTCGCGTGAGGATCGGGCTGGCCGCGGAAAGATGGCCGGCGGATCCGCGCCCTCTCTGCGCTAGCTCCCCGGCGCTCCGAGGAAGGCCGGAAAGAGCGTCCGCATGCGGGCCAGGTTCGCCGGTGTGTTCCACGCGGGGTCGGCGGCGAGGCGGCTCTCGAGGGCCGAGATGCGCGCCCGGACGGCGGGGGAGAACGACGCCTCGGCAGCCTGGGCGCCTCCGCCAGCATACGCATCCGTGTGTCTGGTCGCGCCTTCGCCCGACTCGCGCATGACCTGCATCACGATGGCGTTGAGCTCCTGCTGCGCGTAGGGCGGAAAGCCCGCGAAGAGGTTCTCGGCCTGGGCGGCGCGGGGATCGTTCGCGGCGTTGGCGTCCCGCGCCGCGGGAGAGCCCAGGAGCTGCTGGAGCTCCGCGAGTGCCGCCTCGTCGGTGGCGTCTTGCGCGCGGCCTTCCGGTGCGAACGTCAGGAGGGCAACGAGAGCTGCGAGGGTCCGAAGATGCCTGCACATGGCGCGCTCCTCTCGGCTTCCCCAGCGGCCCGGCGGAGGAAGTTCTTGAGCCCGCCGCGCGCCATCTGATGGCCTCTCGGAGTAGCGGAACGGCACGTGCGCTCGGGAGGCACGACCACGCGGAAGCGGGCATTCCGTCGGCAACGTGGTTCGCTCGACGGAGACGATCCAGATGCTGGTCTCTGAGAGTGCCCGTGTGGATCCGAGCCGCGACCCTGCAGCCGCCTCACACCTCGCGGGCGAGGCCGACCACCGCGGCCACCACCTGGGCGAGATCGAGCTCGGTCGTTCGCAGGTTCGTGATGCAGGCGCGCAGCGCGGGCTGGCCGTGGATGCGAGCAGGGCCGAGGTGCCCGACGCCCGAGTCGAGGAGCTGGCGGAGCAGGCGCGCGTGGCCGTCCGCGCCGAGGCCCCTCACTTCGAAGCAGACCGCAGTGAGCGGCGCCGGTGCGACGAGCCGAAGGCTCGGCTCGGCCTCGACCCGGCGCGCGAGATGCCCCGCGAGGTCGAGCAGGCGATCGATGGCGCGCGTGTAGGCGTGGCGGCCGAAGGTGCGGAGCGCCCACCAGACCTTGAGCGCCTTGAAGCTGCGCGAGAGCTCGGGACCGTAGTCCGCGAAGTCGATCAGGTCGGGATCGGCGGGCTTCGCGAGATACGAGGAGGAGAACGCGAAGGCCCGCCGCGCGGCCTCGGCGCTGCGGTAGAGGACGCAGCCCGCCTCCAGCGAGTTGAAGAGCAGCTTGTGGGGGTCGAGGGGGAGCGAGTCGGCGAGGCCGGCTTCGCGGAGCCGCGGCGCGAGGCGCTCGCTCAGCACCGCGAACGCGCCGTAGGCGCCGTCGACGTGGAGCCAGAGGCCT
>CAYOIG010000475.1:0-4003 GCA_964403915.1 uncultured Myxococcaceae bacterium | reverse complement strand
GAGTACGCGCTCCGCCGCACCGATCTGCTCCATCTCTACGAGAAGGGCAAGAAGCTCAACTGGAACGCGACCGAGCTCGACTGGGACACCGAGGTGAACGTCGACCGCATGATGCGCGATCGCGCGGGCATCGGCGGCGGGGCGCTCATGAATCAGCTCATGAAGCCGCCTCGCACTCTCGACGAGAAGGAAATCATCGCGCTCAACCTCCACATGAACGCATTCATGCTCTCGCAGTTCCTGCACGGCGAGCAGGGCGCCCTGCTCGCCACGGCGAAGATCGTGCAGACGGTGCCGTGGGAGGAGGCCAAGTACTACGCGGCGAGCCAGGTGATGGACGAGGCCCGCCACGTCGAGGTCTACCATCGCTATCTCACGGAGAAGCTCGGCATCTCCTACGAGGTGCACCCGAGCCTGCAGCAGCTCCTCGACCAGATCCTCCAGGATCCGCGCTGGGATCTGACTTTTCTCGGCATGCAGATCATGGTGGAAGGCCTCGCGCTCGCGGCCTTCGGCATGATGCGTCTCATGATGGCCGGCGAGCCGCTGATCCAGGACATCACCACCCGCATCATGGCCGACGAATCGCGCCACGTGGCCTTCGGCGTGCTCGCGCTCGAGAAGGCCTATCGCGAGGATCTCTCGGGCAGTGAGCTGCGCGATCGCGAGGACTTCGTGATCGAGGCCACCGAGCTGCTGCGCGACCGGCTGCTGATGCACCAGGTCTTCGAGCGCCTCGACTGGGACGTTCCGACCTGGGTCGAGTGGGCGAAGGGCACGCCCTTCATGATCGGCTTTCGCCAGATGACGTTCTCGAAGATCGTGCCGAACCTGAAACGCCTGGGCCTGCTCACGCCGCGCGTGCGCGCGGCCTACGAGAAGCTCGATCTGCTGCGTTTCGAGAACCTGAAGGACTCCGTCGAGGAGCCCGAGCCCCAGCCGCCCCAGGAGCTGGTGCAGATGCTGATGCAGGTGCTGGGGAAGCTCGACCAGCCGAAGGCGGGCGCGGCATAGGCCGGGTCCGGCCGGCGCCCTGCGGAGAGACCGCCGGGGCATCCCGGGAGGGGTGCGGTTACGCTGCCGGCGTGTCCGATCGTCCCCCGCGCAGCTTCCGATCAGCGCTCCTCGCGCCCGAGGTGGTGGAGGGCCCGCTGTGGGTCTTCGCCTTCCGCCGTCGCGAGCTGCTGGTCCCGCTCGCGGGGCCGCTCACTCCGGTGGGAGCGCTGGATGCCCTCGGTGTGTCGCCGCAGCGCACGCAATACCTCGGCGTCCTCGGCGGCGGGCACTGCTGGAGCATCGAGCTGGCGCCGGACGCCGAGCCGCCGCCGGGCATGGCGTTTCGTGACCTGCGCGCGCTCTACGGTCGCCTCGAGCCCGAGATCCACGACGTCGCGTCGCGTGCGGTGCAGATCGTCGAGTGGGACCGCACACACCAGTTCTGCGGCGCCTGCGGCGCACCGACCACCGTGGCGGAACGCGAGCGCGCGCGCACCTGCCCGGCCTGCGGTCTCGCCCAGTTTCCGCGCCTCGCACCGGCGATCATCGTCGCGGTCGAGCGCGACGACGAGATCCTGCTCGGCAGGTCGAAGCATTTTCCGCCGGGCATCTACAGCGTGCTCGCCGGCTTCGTCGAGCCCGGCGAGAGCGTGGAGGAGGCAGTGCGCCGCGAGGTCTTCGAGGAGAGCGGCGTGCACGTCGAGGGCATTCGCTACTTCGGCAGCCAGCCCTGGCCCTTTCCGCATTCGCTGATGCTGGGCTTCCAGGCACGGTTTGCAGGCGGAGAGATCCAGCTCGGTGACGCCGAGCTCGAGGATGCTGCCTTCTTCCGCTGGGACGAGCTGCCGCGCCTGTTCCCGGGGAGCGTCAGCATCTCGCAGTGGCTGATCCGGGATTTCGTGGAGCGAAGGCGAGGGGGCTGAGGCTCCGCGCGTGTCGCTCGTTCCGGCGCGGCGGCGGATCTCAGCGGCCCAGGGAGGGCGAACCCGCACCGGCCGGTGCGCTGCGATGAGCCGAGGCCCGGTCGCCCCCGATCGCCCGCCGCTCCGGATGCGCGGGCAGGCTCCACTCGCCCCGGCTCTGATGCTCGTGCACGATCAGCCAGCGTCCCTCGCGCCGCAGGATCACCGTCGTTCCGCGCCCGAAGCCGCGTGCGGGCCTTCCCTCGCGGACGCCCGACCAGCGGAAGCGATGGACCGAGACGGCCGTGGCGACGGTGCGGACGAGCCAGCGCACCTGTGAGATCTCGTACGTCCCGCCCTTCAGGATCTCGAAGCTCTCGCGCAGCGCCGCGCCGATCTTCTCCTTGCCCGCGTGGGTCGTGCCGTCGCCGAGCCAGAACACGGCATCGTTGGCGATGACCCGCAGTGCGCTTCGGAGATCGTGCGCGCAGAGCGCACGCTCGTAGTGACGAAGTGTTTCCTCGGGCGACATGGGCCCTCCCTCCGGCCCTTCCCCCCTGTGCCTCTACACGACGCCGATCTCGCTCGCCGTCTGATCGATGCTCCTCTTCGCCTTCTCCACCAGCTCGTCGATCTCGGCCCGCGTGATCACGAGGGGCGGGCAGAAACACACGGCGTCGCGCACGGCGCGCAGGACGACGCCATTGTCGAAGCAGTGGCCGAGGCAGCGCAGCCCCACCTCGCCGGCCGGGTCGAAGAGCCTTCCCGCGGCCTTGTCCTTCACCAGCTCGACGGCCCAGAGCAGGCCCACGCCGCGCACCTCGCCGACCAGTGGATGGCCGGCCAGGGCCTCGCGCAGGCAGCGCTCGAGATAGGGGCCCGTCTCCTCGCGCGTGCGATCGACGAGGCCTTCGGCGGCGAGGAGCCGCAGCGTCGCGACACCGACGGCGCAGGTGGACGGGTGACCCGAGTAGGTGTAGCCGTGGGCGAGACGTCCGCCCTTGCGCTCGAGGGTCTTCGCGACGCGCTCGCCGACGATGGCGGCGGAGAGAGGCAGGTAGCCGGACGTGATCGCCTTGGCGACCGTCATGAAGTCGGGACGGATGCCGAAGGTGTCGCTGCCGAACCACTGCCCGGTGCGTCCAAAGCCGCAGATCACTTCGTCAGCGACGAGCAGCACGTCGTAGCGCCGGCAGATCTCCTGGACCCGGGGCCAGTAGCTCGCTGGCGGCACGAGCACGCCCCCCGCGCCCTGAACGGGCTCGGCGAAGAATGCGGCGACACGCTCCGGATCGAGGGCGAGGATGCGCTCCTCCAGCGCGTCGGCCGCGCGGCGGCCGAACTCCTCGGGCGTCATCCCCTGGCCGTACTTGTAGCCGTAAGGAGGCATCACGTGATCGACGCCGGCGATCACGCCGCTCATGGCGTGCATGTTGGCCATGCCGCCGAGAGAGGCGCCCATGACCGTCGAGCCGTGGTAGGCGTACTCGCGCGAGAGAAGAATGCGCTTGCGCGGCTGGTCTTCGAGATCCCAGAAGTTCCAGATCAGCCGCGCGATGGTGTCGTTCGACTCCGATCCCGAGCTGCCGAAAAAGACGCGGTCGAGACCCGGTGGCGTGTGCTCGCCGAGCAGGCGGGAGAGCTCGATCGCGGGCGGCGTCGTGGTGTGGAAGAAGCTGCAGTAATAGGGCAGCGCACGGAGCTGCCGCTCGGCCGCCTCGACCAGCTCCCGCCGGCCGTAGCCGAGGGCGACGCACCAGAGGCCGGCGAGCCCATCCAGCAGGCGGTTGCCGTCGGAGTCCCAGAGGTAGACGCCATCGCCCCGCGTGATGACGCGCGAGCCGCCGCCTGCGGCCAGCGCTCGCGGATCGGTGAACGGATGGATGTGGTGGGCGGCGTCGACGCGGCGCCACTCGGCCGTGCTGCGCTCGGGGGGCGGCTGCATGACGGGCCCTCCTCGTCATCTCCGCGCGAGGATAGCCGACGGCCACGGCCGTCCGGGCGCTCCAGGCGGGCGCAATCCGTGGTAAGCATTGGGCCCCCGGCGCGGCCTTGGGCCCGCGCGCGGCTGGGCGGGGTCATGCGAACGGACAGGGCGATGCGCG
>CAYOIG010000474.1:0-4865 GCA_964403915.1 uncultured Myxococcaceae bacterium | reverse complement strand
GCGATGAGCGCATCGTCCGTGAGCATCACCAGGCTGAAGGCGCCCTTCACCCGCGAGAGCGCGTCGATGAGACGCTCCTCCAGCGTGCCCTCGCGCGAGCGGGCCAGCAGGTGGACGATCACCTCGCTGTCGGCGGTGGAGCTGAAGATGGCGCCGCGGCCCTCGAGCTCGCGTCGGATCGCCACGGCATTGACCAGTTTTCCGTTGTGCGCGATCGAGACGGGCCCCCCATCGGTCGTGGCACAGAACGGCTGTGCGTTGCGCAGGTTCGACTCCCCGGCCGTCGAGTAGCGCACGTGGCCGATGGCGTGGCGCCCGGGCAGCTTCGCCAGCGTGGCCTCGGAGAAGATGTCGGCGACGAGGCCCATACCACGGTGCACGAGCTGCTCGCGACCGTTCGAGGCGACGATGCCGGCCGACTCCTGGCCGCGATGCTGGAGCGCGTAGAGGCCGAGATAGGTGATGTGCGCCGCCTCTGCATGACCCTGGATACCGAACACGCCGCACATCTCAGCTCTCCTCGAGGCGCCGCGGAATCGCGCGGCTCCAGATCTCGTGCAGGCGGGCCACGCTCGTCGCAATCAGCTCCTCACCGCCTGCGCGCGCGATGCGCAGCTCGGCTCCGCCGGTCTCGCCGATGACCTGCGCCGGCACGCCCGCGCGCGCCGCCAGGGCCAGGAACCCGGCGGCCTCGCGCGTGCTCGCGACGACGCGGCCGGTGGATTCGCCAAAGAGCAGCGCCTCGGTTCGCAGCGCGCCGGAAAGCGTCACGGTCGCGCCAACGCGCAGGCCACGCGGCCCGGCGAAGCTGCACTCGGCGAGCGCGACCGCGAGGCCGCCGTCCGAGACGTCGTGGGCCGAGAGCAGCAGGCCGCTCGCGACGCCCTCGTGCAGCACGCGCTGCAGCCGCAGCTCGCCGGCAAGATCGACCCGCGGCGGCAGGCCAGCCTCGAGGCCCCGGCGCAGCGCCAGCCACTCGCTCCCGCCGAGCTCGTCCGTAGTCTCCCCGAGCAGCACGATCGCGAGCCCGGCCTCCTGGAAGTGCGACACGGCGAAGCGCTCCCACGGCTCGAGCAGCCCCACCATGGCGACGGTCGGTGTGGGATGGATCGGCTGGCCGGCCGTCTCGTTGTAGAGCGAAACGTTGCCCGAGATGACCGGCGTCCCGAGCTCCCGTGCCGCGTCGCCGAGGCCGCGAATCGACTCGGCGAGCTGCCACATGATCTCGGGCTTCTCCGGATTACCGAAGTTGAGGCAGTTCGTGAGCGCCAGCGGACGCGCACCCGTGCAGGCCACGTTGCGCGCCGACTCCGCGACCGCCGCGACCGTGCCGCCGTACGGGTCGAGCCAGCACCAGCGCGGGTTGCAATCGACCGCGAGGGCCAGCGCCTTGCTCGTCGGCGTGCCGTCCTCGCGCTTCACGCGCACCAGCGCTGCGTCGCCCCCGGGGCCGACGATCGTGTTGCCCTGCACGAGCTGGTCGTATTGGCGCCAGATCCAGGCCTTCGAGCCGAGGTTCGGAGTGTCGAGCAGGGCTTCGAGCGCGCCCTGCGGGTCGGTCTCGGCTGCGATCGTCGAGAGATCGAGCCGCTGCCTCGCGCGCAGCTCCGCCGGCTCCCGTCGCGGTCGGTCGTAGACGGGCGCCGACTCGGCCACGGGATCGACGGGGATGTCGACCACCGTCTCCCCGTGCCAGCGCACCCGCATGCGGCCGTCGTCCGTCACCCGCCCCACCACGGCGACGTCGAGGTCCCAGCGCTCGAAGATCTCCCGCACGCGGTCTTCCGCGCCCGCATGCGTCACGAGCAGCATCCGCTCCTGGCTCTCGGAGAGCAGCAGCTCGTACGGCGTCATGTTCGTCTCGCGCTGCGGCACGCGGTCGAGATCCATTTCGATGCCAGTGCCGGCGCGGCTCGCCATCTCGAAGGAAGAGCACGTGAGGCCCGCTGCGCCCATGTCCTGGATGCCGATGATGGCATCGGTGCGCATGGCCTCGAGGCAGGCCTCGATCAGACACTTCTCGGTGAAGGGATCGCCCACCTGCACCGTCGGACGCTTGCTCTCCGTCGTGTCGTCGAACTCGGCCGATGCGAGCAAACTGGCGCCGTGGATGCCGTCTCGCCCCGTCTTGCTGCCGGCATAGATCACCGGATTGCCGACGCCGCCGGCATTGGCGAGGAAGATGCGGTCCGCCTCGACCACGCCCAGATTGAAGGCGTTCACGAGGATGTTGCCCCGATAGCAGGGATGGAACTGCGCCTCCCCGCCCACGGTGGCAACGCCCACGGCATTGCCGTAGCCGCCGATGCCATCCACCACGCCGCGGAGCAGATAGCGCTGCTTCGGGTCGTCGAGGGGACCGAAGCGCAGCGAGTCGAGCGAGGCGATGGGCCGCGCGCCCATGGTGAAGATGTCGCGCAGGATGCCGCCGACCCCCGTGGCTGCTCCCTGCCGGGGCTCGACGTAGGACGGATGGTTGTGGCTCTCGATCTTGAAGATCACGGCCAGCCCGTCGCCGATGGCGATGGCACCTGCGTTCTCGCCGGGCCCCTGCAGCACGTGCGCGGCCTTCGTCGGCAGCGTGCGCAGGCAGTTCTTGCTCGACTTGTAGGAGCAATGCTCCGACCACATCACGGAGAAGATCCCGAGCTCCGGGAAGGTCGGCGTGCGCCCCAGGATCGAGAGCAGCCGCTCCCATTCCTCGTCGCTGAGGCCGTGCTCGCGCGCCAGGGAGTGGTCGACGACGGGATCGGACCGGCCGCTCACGCGGCTCCCCGCGACACGGGCGCTCCGGACTTCACGGCGTCGAGCAGCGAGCCGAGAATGGCGAGGCCGTCGAGCCCGCCGATGGCCGCTTCGACGGCGTGCTCGGGATGGGGCATGAGCCCGAAGACGTTGCCGCGCGCATTGCAGACGCCGGCGACGTCACCCACCGAGCCGTTCGGATTTGCGACCGGCGAGCGATGCCCTTCGGCATCGGTGTAACGGAGCACGATCTGGCCGGCGGTCTCGAGCAGCGCCAGCTCTTCGGGCCGCAGGTAGTAGGCACCCTCGCCGTGCTTGATCGGGAGCCGGAGCACGCTGCCCATCGGTGCGCGCGACGTGAAGGGCGTATCGCTCCGCTCGACGCGCACGTGGACGAAGTCGCAGACGAAGTGCAGATCCTGGTTGCGGAGCAGCGCGCCCGGCAGCAGGCCTGCCTCGCACAGCACCTGGAAGCCATTGCACGTTCCCAGCACGAGGCCCCCGCCCTCGGCGAAGCGCCGCACCGCGGCCATGATCGGCGAGAAGCGCGCCATGGCGCCGCAGCGCAGGTAGTCGCCATAAGAGAAGCCGCCCGGGAGGAGCACCGCGCGCGTGTCGGGCGGCAGCTCGGGCGCCTTGTGCCAGACCAGCTCGCAGGGGGCGCCGAGCACGGACTTCATCGCAAAGCGCATGTCCCGGTCGTCATTGGAGCCGGGAAACTGGACCACTGCGAACACGCGTACCTCGCCTCGACGGTGGGCCGATCGCGTCTCGATTGCGGATTCGGGATGCCGGAGGACCGGGGACGCGGCGGAGGGTATCGGCGCGGCGTCGATGGGTCAACGCGCGCGTGAGGCCGGGCGGGCTCCGGTTCGACGGCCTACGCGCCTGCCGCTCTCGCCCTGGCGAACTCCTCGAAGACCTCGCGGGTGGTCTTGCGCGGGACGTAGCCGAACTCTTCCTTCAGCCGGCGGTTCGCGAGCACCGGCCGGTAGCGCAGGAAGCCCACCTGTTCGGGGCCGTAGCGCGTCAGGCCGAGCTTCTTTCCGGCCCAGAGCGCGGCCGTCACCAGCCCCACCGGGGCCGCGACGAAGGGCTTGCCGAGGCGGCGGGCCATCTCCTCGAGCCCGATCGCGCCGTCCCCCGCGAGATTGAAGAGGCCGGCGCCTCCCTCGTGGATGCCGCGCAGGATCGCGCCCACGACGTCCTCGTCCCAGATGAGGACGAAGGGCGTCGACGCGCCGCGCAGGCCGAGCACGAAGGGCCCGTCGAAGAGCGCGGTGATCTGGTTGCGCGCGCGCGCGCCGAAGATGGTGCCCGGCCGGAACACGAGCTGCAGCAGCTCCGGATGCTCCTTGCGCCAGCGCGCGAGCATCTCCTCGACGAGCCGCTTGTGATCGGAATAGGCGAACTCGGGATTGCCCCGAAGCGCATCGTTCTCGTCGATCCATTCGGGATTGTCGGCGTGATAGCCATAGGCCGCGCCGCTGCTGGTGTAGATGAGCTTGCGTACGCCGGCCTCGAGGCAGCCCGCGAGCACGTTCTCGGTGCCGGTGACGTCCACGGCGTACTCGAGCGCCCGGCTCGTATCGGCGCCAGGCGTCACGATGGCGGCCAGATGGACGACGAGATCGCTGCCACGATCGCGCAGCAGCGTCCCGAGGCCCGGCTCGCGCACGTCGGCCACGACGTACTCGACCCCGGGCAGGCGCTCGGGCTCCGGAGGCAACCGGATGTCGGTGGCGACGATGCGTTCCACCCTGCGACGGTCGCGGGCGAGGGCCTCGATCAGCAGGCGCCCGACGTAGCCCCCCGCACCCGTCACGAGCAGCGAGCGGTAGGGCGATTCCTGCTTCTGCGAATCGCCGCTGCTCACTCTCCCGCCGGCTCCTGGTGCATGTCCTTGAACCAGCGCAGTCCCGGCGCCAGCAGATGCGCATTCGAGTTGACGTCGCAGTGGATGACGGCGCAGCGCTCGGCTGCCAGCGAGCGCCGGATCGCGGGCTCGAGCTCTCCAGGATCCGAGACTCGCTCGCCGTGGGCGCCCATCGCCTCAGCGAGCCTGTCCCAGTGGATCTCGCCCAGCTCGGTGTTGATGGTCTGGTCGTGGTTCGGGCCGA
>CAYOIG010000473.1:0-6656 GCA_964403915.1 uncultured Myxococcaceae bacterium | reverse complement strand
TGATCTTGCTCGAGCCGCCGAGCTGCATCCTCTCGAGGAAGCCGTCGAGCCCGAGATCATCGGGGATCCCGTAGAGCGCCGTGAAGGCCGTCACGCACTCGCTCGCCTGGCACTCCATCACGCCGTCGAGGGCGGGCGCCTCCAGGCGGTAGACGCCGTCGTAGGTGCCGCGAACGATTCGGTCCTGGAAGTCCCGGACCAGCTTCTCGATCGGGTCGTCCGACATTGGGGCCCTCCCGGCGCTCTCGCTGCCTTCGCAGGAGCCATCTCTCGGCGGCACCGCGCACGCCGGAGCCGACCATAGCCCGCCGCCGGCAGGCGCCGCTCTTGACGCGCTGCGGCGCGACCTTTCGGGCCCGTCAGCGAGGCCCGGGAGCGAAACGGGCGCGCGGTCGCAGGAGCTGCCCGCTCTCGTACTGCTCGATCACGTGGGCGATCCAGCCGGCGCAGCGTCCCACCGCGAAGAGCCCGGTAACGGCCCCGCGCGGCATCCCGAGCGCGCAGCGCAGTGCGACGGCGCCCGTGTCGACGTTCGGACCCGGGCGAGCGTGCGCCGCCATCGTCGCGATCACGGCTTCGAGCTCGCGCACGCCGCGGGCCCGGCCGCCGCTGGCGCGCGCCGTCTCGAGCAGAAGCCGTGCCCGGGGATCGCCCTCCCGGTAGAAGCCGTGCCCGAAGCCGGGCACACGCTCGCCCCGCCGCTCCCGCTCGTGCACCACGCGCGCCGCGTCCGCCGGCCGCTCCACCTCCGCGAGCAGCGCCTCGACACGGTCGCTTGCGCCGCCGTGCAGGGGCCCCGAGAGCGTCGCCAGCCCGGCGAGCACGCAGGCATAGGGGTCGGCCTGCGCCGACGCCGCAACGCGGGCCGCAAACGTCGATGCGTTGAGCTCGTGATCGGCCAACAGCACCAGCATGCGGTCGATCGAGCGCAGCTTCGCCGCGTCGGCCCTGACGCCGAGCGCCGCCGCGACGGCGGCCGCAACCGTCGGCGCGCGCAGCGACGCCGCAGCGCGCGCGGGCTCCGCCCCGAAGGCGAGCGCCGCAGCGAGCCAGCGGATCAGCGCGCGCGCGCGCGGCAGCACGGCGTCGCGAGTCGTATCGAAGCGGCCGGCGTCGTGGGGCGCCAGCATTGCCACCGTGACGGTCTGCCAGGCGGAGAGCGGCGCTCCGGCCGGAAGCACGCGCGAGAGGTGCGTGAGGCTCGGGCCCACGGCCGGCGGTTCGAATCTCGGAGTCGCCGCCGGGATCACGCCCGTCCAGAGAAGCTCCGCCACCGTCTCGAACGGCACGTCCCGCGCGGCGAGGTCGAGCGCGGCCTCACCGCGATAGAGCGGCCCCTCGGCCGTCATCGCCGTGATCGACGACTCCAGCACCGGCTCGCCCCAGCGCAGGGCGCCCGCCGCCTCGGCCCCGCGCGTGCCATGTGCCCGCTCGCGCAGCGCCTCCACCTCGCTCCGTGCGTAGACCCGCGCACGCCCCCCCTCCCCGGCGCGGCTTCGCAGCAGACCGCGGCTCACGTACGCATAGAGCGTCGGCAGCTTGACGCCGAGCAGCGCGGCCGCCTCGCGGGCTCCGAGGGCCTCTTTCATTGATTTTTTGATCAACGTTGATGAATGTTTCATCTCTCGTATCCTATCGCGCGAAGGAGGACGCGCGATGGCGGCAACCGGAACGAACGAGACCTCGGGCGCGATGCAGGGGGGCCTCGACGGCGTGGTCGTGGCCGAGACCCGTCTCTCGCAGGTGGACGGCGAGCAGGGCCGGCTCGTGCTGCGCGGCCACGACGTCGAGGAGCTCGCCGCCCGGGCGGGCTACGAGGACGTCTTCGGCCTGCTCTTCGGCGACTCCCTCCCGGATCCTGCCACGCGCGAGGGCGTGCGGGCGCAGCTCGCCACCGCGCGCGGCGCGGCCTTCGAGCGACTCGAGCGCGTGGAGCCCGCGCTCTCCGCCCCCGACGGCATGGACGCCCTGCGCGGCGCCCTCGCCCTTCTCGGCGGCGGCTGCGGCCCGCGCGACGACCGCTTTCGCCTGGCGGGCGCCGCAGCGGTCTTCGCCGCGGCTTGGGCGCGCCGGCAGCAGGGCGAGGTCGCTCTCGCGCCCGACCCAGCGCTCGGACACGCGGCCGATTTCCTGCGCATGCTCTCGGGCCACGCGCCAGACGCCACGCGCGCGGGCGCGCTCGACGCCTATCTCGTGACGGTGGCCGAGCACGGCATGAACGCCTCGACCTTCACCGCCCGCGTCGTCGCATCGACCCATGCGGATTCGGTCTCGATCGTGGTCTCTGCGCTCGGCGCACTGAAGGGCCCCCTGCACGGGGGCGCTCCGGGCCCCGTGCTCGACATGCTGGACGCGATCGGAGAGCCCCCACGGGCCCAGGAGTGGCTCGAAGCCGAACTCGCGGCCGGCCGGCGGATCATGGGCCTCGGCCACCGCATCTACCGGGTGCGAGATCCCCGCGCCGCCGTGCTCGAGCGAGCACTCGAGCGCCTCGAGCGCCTCGAGCGCGACGGTGTCGCGAGCCGCTACCTCGCGCTCGCACGCGCGGTCGAGCGTGCGGCGGTGGATCTGCTCGCAAGGCGGCATCCCGAGCGCCGGCTCGAAACCAACGTCGAGTTCTATACCGCCGTGCTGCTCGACGCCATCGGGCTTCCTCGCGTTCTGTTCACGCCGACCTTCGCGGTGGCGCGCATCGCCGGCTGGCTGGCCCACGCAGACGAGCAGCTGGCAGGGGGCCGCATCCTGCGCCCGCGCCAGCGCTACGTCGGTCCCATGCCCGGCCTCGGAGAGAGCGTCCGCCTCGTGGCGAGCGGCTGAGCATGACCGAGAGCGCCGTTGAGATCCTCACGGCGACCGCTTTCGCCACGTCGGTCCTGTCGGCCGTGGTCGGCATGGCGGGCGGAATGACCCTCCTCGGTGTCATGCTGCTCTTCCTCGACCCCCTGTCTGCAATCCCTCTCCACGCCGTGGTCCAGCTCGTCTCGAATGGCTCGCGCACGTTCTACCAGCGGCGGCACGTCGACTGGCGCATCGCCGGAAGCTTCGTGCTGCCTCTGCTTCCAGCAGGCGCGCTCGGCCTGCTGCTCGCGAAGCGCGTCCCGCCCGACGCCACGCGCGTCGCCATCGCTCTGCTCGTGCTGCTGGCCACCTGGAGGCCCGGCTGGGTGTCGCTCTTCGGCGCCGGCACGGACGTTTCCGGCCGCTCGCGCTTCCTCGCGCTCGGCTCGGCGATCGGCTTCCTGAACGTCAACGTAGGTGCCACGGGCGTGCTCATGTCTCCGTTCTTTCTCGGCCTCGGCCTCAACCGCCAGGCGCTCATCGGATCGCAGGCCGTTTGTCAGATGGCCGGTCACCTCGCCAAGATCCTGCTCTTCGGCGCGGCAGGATTCGCCTTCCGCGAGCATGCGCTCCTGCTGGGCTGTCTGTGCACCGCGAGCCTGGCTGGCGCCCGTGCGGGCACCCTGCTCCTCGATCGCGTGAGCGAGGAGCACTTCCTCTGGCTCTACCGCGCCGTGCTCACCCTGCTCGCCCTCCAGCTCTTGCTCGAGAGCGCGCAGACCCTGCGGGCCTAGAGGAGGGGGCTTCCCCTCGCGAGGCTCCGACACGGTAGAACCGCAACGTCGCCTGGCTCGGCCGGCGCCTTGCGCGATGGCGGTGGTCTCTTGCGGCTCTCGGGACCTGCCCGAGTGGGTTGACGCCGCACCAGCACGGGGGCGAGAATGTCCGGATGAACGGAACATCAGCATGATCCGCGCGCCGATCGCAATTTCTCCCACCCAACACGAGGGCCTGCCATGACCGATCGCCTGCAGCACTACATCGACGGACGCTGGGTGGACTCGAGCGAGCCGAACTCGTTCGACGTGATCGATCCCTCGACCGAGGAGCGGATTGGAAGGATCGCCCTCGGAGGCCCCAAGGACGTCGACCTCGCAGTCGCCGCAGCGCGACGCGCATTCGAGAGCTTCTCACGGACGAGCCGCGAGGAACGGCTCGCGCTTCTGCGCACGATCGTCCGTGAGTATCAGAAGCGATACGAGGAGCTGTCGAAGACGATCTCGCAGGAGATGGGCGCACCGTTCTGGCTGTCGAAGGCCGCGCAGGCCGCCACGGGTATCGGGCATCTCCATGAGACGATCCGCATTCTCGAGACCTATGCGTTCGAGGAGCAGCAAGGAACAACGCAGATCTGCCGAGAGCCGATCGGCGTCTGCGGCTTCATCACGCCGTGGAACTGGCCGGTGAACCAGATCATGTGCAAGGCCGCGCCCGCGCTCGCGGCAGGCTGCACGATGGTGCTGAAGCCCACCGAGGTAGCACCGCTGAATGCGATCCTGCTCGCGGAGATCTTCCACGACGCGGGCGTTCCCGCGGGCGTGTTCAATCTAGTGAACGGCGACGGGCCTGGCGTTGGCGCTGCGATCGCGTCGCATCCCGATGTGGACATGGTCTCATTCACGGGCTCGACGCGGGCGGGCATCCTCGTTGCGAAGGCCGCGGCCAACACGGTGAAGCGTGTGACGCAGGAGCTCGGTGGAAAGTCGGCGAACATCATCCTCGACGACGTCGATCTCGGCGCGGCGATCGGCGGTGGCGTCATGGGCTGCATGATGAACAGCGGCCAGTCCTGCAATGCGCCGACACGAATGCTGGTACCCGTGGCACTACACGACCAGGCGGTGCAGATCGCGAAGGCCGTCGCCGAGGGCGTGAAGGTCGGTCCGCCCTTCGCCGAGGGCACGCGGATCGGCCCTGTGGTGAGCCAGGCGCAGTGGGAAAAGATCCAGCGTTTGATCCAGAAAGGCATCGAAGAGGGAGCAACGCTCGTGACTGGCGGGTGCGGTCGCCCAGACGGGCTGGATCGAGGCTACTACGTCCGACCGACGGTATTCGCGGACGTGCGCAATGACATGACGATCGCGCGCGAAGAGATCTTCGGGCCGGTGCTCTCGATCCTGCCGTACCGCGACGAGGACGAGGCGATCCGCATCGCCAACGACACCCCGTACGGGCTCGCGGGCTACGTCTCGTCGGGAAACCTCGACCGGGCACGTCGCGTGGCGATGCGGCTTCGCGCCGGGCAGGTCACGCTCAACGGCGGGCGGCCCGACTTCACGGCCCCGTTCGGAGGCTTCAAGCAGTCGGGGAACGGTCGCGAGTGGGGCGTCTTCGGCTTCGAGGAGTTCCTCGAGGTGAAGGCGGTGATCGGCTGGGCGCCAGCGAGCTGACACGGCGCACTCCCGCGCTCTTCCAGGATGTCGCTGCTGGCGGATCTCTCGACGAGCGTCGATGCGGCCGGCAACCGCGCCATGCCGAAGATGACGACGAACGCTAGGGAGATTCCAGTCGAGCCTCGGTGAACACCTCAAAACCGGCCATATAGCCATGCTCGAGACGGGTATCGTTTAGCGATTCGCGTCGTTCTAGGGCGTAGGGCGACGTAGCACAGTGTCGCCCGGATAGGACGAAAAGCTCAGCGTTTAGCTTAGGTTAGCTTGGGAGAGCGGTGGAGGCGGCGCCCGGATTCGAACCGGGGATCAGGGATTTGCAGTCCCATGCCTTACCACTTGGCTACGCCGCCGCTCCGCCGTCGCGGAAGAGAGGGGGTACCGCGGGGCCTCGCCGGAGTCAATCCTATGCCGGAGGGCGCGCGGCGTACTTGAGGACGCGCACCTTCTCGAGGGTGACGAGGCCCTCGCCGACCATTTCATCGAGGATGGCCGTGAGCCGCTGAGAGTGCTCCTCGGTGTCGACGATCTCGATCACGATCGGAAGATCCTCCGAGAGCCGGAGGATGCTCGCGGTGTGGAGCACGCTATGGGCCCCGAAGCCGGACACGCCGCGGAAGACGGTGGCGCCGGCAAAACCCTCGCGGCGGAGCCGCTCGAGGAGCGCCGTCGCGAGCGGCTGGTGGTGCCAGCGGTCGCTCTCGCCGATGAAGACCCGCACGAGCATCTGCTCGCCGGTGAGCACGCGCATGAAGTCCTCCCTGTCCCGGAGCGAGCCGGGGCTCAGCCCCCCACCCAGGCCCGTCCGGCTGCGAGACCCAGCAGGCCGGCGACGAGGCAGAGAAGAACAGTGAGCACGAGATTGAGGCTCGCTACGAGCATGGCGCCCTCCCGCAGCAGGCCGAGCGTCTCGTAGTTGAAAGCCGAGTAGGTGGTCAGACCGCCCATGACGCCGGTTGTGAGGAAGAGGCGCACCATCGGAGGGATGGCATCGGTGCTCAGGCCCACGTGCATGATGAGGGCGATCAGGAACGACCCCGTGACGTTCACGAAGAGCGTGCCGTAGGGGAACGCGACACCGAGCAGCGAAACCGCGGCCTGCCCGGCGAGGTACCGTAGCCCGCCGCCGAGGGCGCTCCCGAGACAGACCCACGCGAGCCGCTCCATCTCGCTCTCACCCCTCGCGCCATCCGGCTCAGCTTTCCGGAAGTGACTCCGGCTCCGTCATGCCGTCGGGCCTCACGCGGAAAGCACCGAGAAAATCGTAACGGTCCCAGAGCACGACGCGCACGATCTCCTCGCCCTCGGCCGCGCGGTAGATCCACTTCTCGTTCCAGCGAACCCCGCCTTCGACGTGCCTCCGCGGATCGTTCACGCTGCCGATCTGATCGGTGGGCGCTCCGAGCTGCTTCCAGACGCTGCCGCGAT
>CAYOIG010000472.1:0-1996 GCA_964403915.1 uncultured Myxococcaceae bacterium | reverse complement strand
ACCTGTCCGAGGTGCGAGCTGCAGCGCCCGACGAGACCGTCGTTCGACTCCGGATACACCAGCGACGTGAGCGCCAGCGGCGCGTCGGAGATGTCGAGAAGATTCGTGAGCAGGCCCGTCCCCGACCAGGAGTAGTACCGCACGCCATTGGCACTGCTCGCGCCCGAGCCGCACGCGGTCGTCGGGACGCCCTGGGGATACGAGGCGTTGAAGCTCGCGAGCCCGGCGCTGGTGAGCGAGTCGAGTGCCAGCACCGCGTCCTGCGGATTGGAGCTTCCCGTGAGCAGGCCGAGCACGACGCCGAGGGAGTTCGCGAAGAAGGAGAGCGTCGACTCGGTGAAGGAGCCGTTGCTCACGTTCGCGCGCAGGTAATCAGCTAGCGCAGCACCCTTGTGCGGGCTGCCAACGGACGTGACCGACGCCACGAGATCGGGGCGCACCGCGGCCACGTAGCGCACGTCGAGGCCGCCATGGCTGTGACCGATGAGGTTGACCTTCGCTTTGCCGGTGATGGCGAGGATCTGCTGCACCTGCGCGAGGAGCTGCTCGCCGCGGGCCTGCGTCGTGTTGAACTGGCTGACCTCCGTCACGAAGACGTTGGCGCCGCCGTTTTCGAGCGCGCCCTCGAGGCCGTACCAGTAGTCGACGACGCCGAAGAGCGAATCGAAGCCGGCCATCCCGTGCGCCAGCACGATCGGATACTTCGTCTTGGTGTAGCTGCAGTTCCAGAGGCAGAAGGCGCCGGCCGGCGCGGCGGAGACCAGGAGCGAGAGACCGAGGAGCA
This sequence comes from uncultured Myxococcaceae bacterium, assembly GCA_964403915.1. Lineage (GTDB taxonomy): Bacteria > Myxococcota_A > UBA9160 > UBA9160 > UBA9160 > MYXO. The sequence continues at coordinate 1,212 of CAYOIG010000472.1, read as the reverse complement.
GGGCAGCGAATCGGCGCATCGACGCAATCCCCCAAGCACGCGCAGCCCGGGCGTGGAGCCAGGCGGCTCCGGGCGAGCGGCGCAGTCCCGCCTCGATCTCACCACGGGAGCCGCCCGGAAATCAAGGAGAACCCGCAGGGGGGATCAAGAAAGCCGGCGGTCTGCCGATCGCCGGAACGAAGGAGACATCCCATGCGCCCTGCGCAGCGTCTCGTAATGACGGCCCTCGCGGTCCTCGCCGCCGCGCTCGCTCCTCGCCCCGCCAGCGCCGGCCCGCCCGACTTCTCCGGCACGTGGGTGCTCGATCTCTCGGCCTCGGATCCGGTGGACGACCTGATGCGGGTGCAGGGCTTCTCGTTCCCGGAGCGGCAGGTCGCGGCCCGCATGGCGGTGACACAGACCATTGTACAGACACCGGACGAGCTTCGGATCGACGTCGAGAGCGTGGCGAAGAGCCGCCGTGAGGTGCTGCACCTCGACGGACGCGAGGAGACGATCGAGACCGAGAAGAACGGCCCGATGCTGACCCGCTCCTCCTGGGCTCCGGACGGCACCACCCTCGTCAGCCAGAGCCGGGTGCGGCTCTCGAACGGAGCGCCCGCGGTGCTCCGCGTTTCTCGTCAGCTCCGCGATGGCGGCCGAACGTTGGCGCAGCGCCTCGAGCTCGAGGTCTCGGGCGGAGCGCGCTATGCGGCGACCCGCGTCTTCCGGAGGTCCTGAGCCCCGGCGCAGGCAGGCCCGCTCACGGCGCCTTTCGCTTCCAGGTCTTCTCCTGCGCGGGAGGCTCCCAGCTCGGATGCAGCGTCTCCATCCAGGCGACCAGCGCCGTCACCTCCGGCGGCGAGAGCTGCTTGGCGTAGGCCGGCATGTTGCCGCCCCCCTGCAACACCTGACGGATCAGCTGATCGCCGGTGAGCCGCGCAGCCACCGCGTCGAGCGCTGGCCCTCGCTCGCCTCCCGTGCCGCCGACCGCATGGCAGTTGCGGCATTGCTTGTTCTGAAAGACGGCGGCACCCACGAGCTGCAGCGGAGAGCGCCCGGCGACCGCACTCTCGGGAAGCGGCAGCCCGTTCCACGCATCCATGACCGGCGACCACGGAGACGTCTCGCCGAGGTAGGCGAGAGAGCCGAGCACCAGAAAGACGAGGATCACGCCGAGGCAGGCGACGGGGCGTCGCAGCGGGCTGCGCTGGCCGGAGCGATCGAGGAAGG
>CAYOIG010000471.1:0-1853 GCA_964403915.1 uncultured Myxococcaceae bacterium | reverse complement strand
TCGGCGCTCGAGGTCGGCAGCATCGTGTCGGTGCTGCCGCTGGTCGGCATCCTTGCGCAGCCGTTCTGGGGGCAGCTCGCAGACCGCACCGGCGCGCGCGGGCGCGTGCTCGCACTCGTTGCGGCGGGAGCAGGCCTAACGCAGCTCGTGGTCGCCCGAGCGGACGGTTTTCCGGCGCTGCTCGCCGCCACCGCGCTGCTCGCCGTCTTCTGGACGTCCGCGATTCCGATGGCGATGTCGGTCAGTCTCGCGATCCTGAGAGATTCCGGCCGCCACGCCTTCGGCATCGCGCGCGCCTGCGGCACCGTCGGCTATCTCGTGCTCGTCGTCGCCTTCCCGCTGCTACTACGCGGGTTCCACGGCAATGCCGAGCGTGGCGCTGCGCCGCCCGGGCTGGTCTGGATGTTTCCGGCGATCACGGTGCTCGCGCTGGCGGGCGCCGCCATCGCCCTCGCGCTGCCGCGTGAGGGCGCCGTCTCGCTGCGCGCACCACGGGACGGCCTGCGGCAGCTCCTGCGACACGGCCCGATGCTGCGCCTTCTCGCCTACTGCTTCGTCGTCCATCTCTTCATCAACGGTCCGATCCAGCTCTTCCCCCTCTTCGTCCGCTCCCTCGGCGGTGGCCTCGAGGACGTGAGCCGGATGTGGATCTGGATGGTGCTGCTGGAGATCCCGCTGATGGTGCTCTCGGGAACCCTGCTCGCGCGGCTCGGCTCGCGGCGATTGCTCGGCCTCGGTGTCGCCGCTGCCGGGCTTCGCTGGGCGGGCAGCGGTCTCGCGGGTGGCCTCGTCGCGACCGCCGCCCTCGGCCTCCTGCACGGGCTCGTCGTGGTCGGCCTCGGCATCGGCGCGACGCTCTACGTCGAGGAGGCTGTCCCCGAGCCTCTGCGCTCCACCGGGCAGGCGCTGCTCGCGACCGTCGGCGTGGGAGCCGGCGGCATTCTCTCGAACCTCGCCTGCGGCTGGCTCTTCGACCACGCGGGCCCGCGCGCCACCTACCTCGGCTGCGGCCTCGCCGCCCTCGTGCTGGGTGCTCTGATTGCGTGGGTGGTCCCGCCCGCGAGGCGGGCGAACTCGTCGGGTGTGATCGAGCCCGTCCGGAGGGCTCCCGATCACGGCGGCTCCTCCTCCCGGTCGAGCTTTCTCGCGAGCAAGTAGTATTGCCCTCCGAGGGGAACGTGAACCAGGCTGGGCTCGAGCACCCGCAGCGGCGCAAGCCAGCGCGGAAACCAGAACAGGAATCTCGGCGGGCCAATCTCGCCAAAGCCGTTGTCACGCAGCAGGCGCCGCGCCTCTCGCACGCTGAGGGGCTGGGCATCGGCATCGAAGGGGATGCGCGACATCACCAGGCGCGTTCCGGGGTTCCAGGGGTTGTTCTCCATCAGCGCGAAGCGGCCGTCGTGCCGGAGCGAATCACGAATCATGCGCATCGCGCCGGGTCGCTGTGCGGGCACGATGTGATGGAAGACACCGCTGCAGTGGCAGAGATCGAAGTCCTCTCGGGGCGTGAGCTCCGACAGCAGAAGAAATTTCGTCCGTGCCGACGATCGATGCTCACGCGCATGCTCGATCGCACCTCGCGCCGTGTCGACACCCACGACCTCGGCTCCGGGGAAGATCTCTGCGAGATGGACCGCGCAGTCTCCGATGCCGCAGCCGAAGTCGAGAATGCGCTGCGGACGAAATTCGGACCCGAGCTGCAGCGTGAGGTCGCGCACGCGCTCGCGCAGATAGTAGTGCTTGTCCTCGCCCGTCAGCCGCAGCCCGCGGCCGAGGAGCGCGTCGTACTCGAGGCTCTTGTCGAAGAGATCGTTCTCCATGGGTCGCTCCTGGCCCGCAGGCTCACGCCCGCC
>CAYOIG010000470.1:0-2756 GCA_964403915.1 uncultured Myxococcaceae bacterium | reverse complement strand
CACGCCTCCCCGCTCCGAGATCCGCTCGAACTCCCGCAGGACGGCCTCCTCCACGCGGTCCGACAGCGTCTCGATCAGATACGAGCCCTGCAGCGGGTTCTCGTTTCTCGAGAGGCCGAGCTCGCGCTGGATGACGAGCTGGATGGCGACTGCTCGCCGCACGGACTCCTCCGTAGGTGTCGTCACGGCCTCGTCGTAGGCATTCGTGTGCAGGCTGTTGCACTGGTCCTGCAGGGCCGTGAGCGCCTGGAGTGTGGTGCGAATGTCGTTGAAGGCCATCTCCTGTGCGTGGAGAGAGCGTCCCGACGTCTGCACGTGGTACTTGAGTTTCTGGCTGCGCTCGGAGGCGCCATAGCGCTCGCGCATGGCGACGGCCCAGATGCGGCGTGCCACGCGACCGATGACGGAGAACTCCGCGTCGAGTCCGTTGCTGAAGAAGAAGGAGAGGTTCGGCGCAAAGTCGTCGATCGCCATGCCGCGCGCGAGCCAGGTCTCGCAATAGGTGAAGGCGTTCGCGAGCGTGAAGGCGAGCTGCGTGATTGGGTTCGCCCCCGCCTCGGCGATGTGGTAGCCCGACACCGAGACCGAGTAGAAGTTGCGCACCTGGTTCGCGACGAAGAACTCCTGAATGTCGCCCATCATCCGGAGGCCGAACTCGGTCGAGAAGATGCAGGTGTTCTGCGCCTGATCCTCCTTCAGGATGTCGGCCTGCACCGTGCCGCGCACGCTGCGGAGCACGCCGGCGCGGATCCGGGCGTAGGTCTCGGAGCCCACCGCCTCCGCGCCCGAGATCCCGAGTAGACCGAGGCCGAGCCCGTCGTGGCCGGGAGGAAGCTCGCCGTTGTAGGCCGGCAGGCCGCGCGCTGCGAAACGCGCCCGAACCGTCTCGAGCTGCCCGGTCTCGCGCAGGTGCTTCTCTACGCCCTGATCGATGGCAGCGTTCAGGAAGAAGGCCAGCACCATGGGAGCCGGGCCGTTGATCGTCATCGACACCGAGGTATCCGGTGCGCACAGGTCGAAGCCCGAGTAGAGCTTCTTGGCATCGTCGAGGCAGCAGACGGAGACGCCCGAGTTGCCGACCTTGCCGTAGATGTCGGGGCGCTCGTCGGGATCCCGGCCATAGAGCGTCACACTGTCGAACGCGGTCGACAGCCGCGCACCGCGGGCTCTCGCCGAGAGCAGATGGAAGCGCCGGTTCGTGCGTTCCGGGGTTCCCTCCCCCGCGAACATGCGCGTCGGGTCCTCGCTCTCGCGCCGGAAGGGGAAGACGCCCGCCGTGAAGGGAAACGCTCCCGGCACGTTCTCGCGCCGGAAGTAGCGGGTGAGCTCACCCCAGTCGCGGCTGCGCGGGAGCGCCACCTTGGGGAGCTTGAGGTGCGAGAGCGTCTCGACCTCGTTGGTCACCGGGATTCGGCGATCGCGGACGACGTACTCCTGTGCCGGTGCCTCGTAACGCGCGCGCAGCGCAGGCCAGCCCGCGAGTGCCATGCGATCGACCTCGGGTAGCGAGGCGAGGGCCGCGTCGTAGCGCTGGCGCAGAGCGACCGAGGCCGGCTCGGCACCGCCCGTGACCGCCCCCTCTCCGAAGGGCCGAAGCTCGGCTGGAGCGGGATCCCCCAGTGCCGCCAGTGCGCGCGCGAGCGCCTGCACCTGCTCCGCCGCCTCGGCCACGTGCTCGGTCTGGCTGCGGTGAGCACGGACCGTCTCCGAGATCTCGGCCAGATACCGGCGGCGTGCGGAGGGCACGAGCGGCGTGGTCGCCTCGAGATCCCCGACCGACGGCGACACCACCCCTCCGGCGAGCCGCGCCTCCAGCGCCTCGGCGAGGCAGTCGACACCGGGATCGCAGAAGCGGCTCGCGATGGTCGGGAAGACCGGTACGGACGAATCGGGAGTGCCCGCCGCATCGTGGTTACGACGCCACTGTTTGCGGACGTCGCGCAGGGCGTCGGCCGCGCCGGGCCGGTCGCTCTTGTTGAGCACGACGAAATCAGCCAGCTCGAGCATGTCGATCTTCTCGAGCTGCGACGGGGCGCCGTATTCGGGCGTCATCACGTAGACCGAGACGCCCGCGAGATCGACGATCTCCGAGTCGCTCTGTCCGATGCCGGCCGTCTCGATCAGAATCCGGTCGAAGCCGGCGGCCTGCAGCACGGCGATTGCGTCCTTCACGGCGGCCGAGAGCGCGAGATTCGCCTGTCGCGTCGCCAGCGAGCGCACGAAGACACCCGGCCCATGGATTGCGTTCATGCGGATGCGGTCGCCGAGCAGGGCTCCGCCCGAGCGTCGCCGTGTCGGATCGACCAGCAGACAGCCGAGCGTCATCCCCGGGTGCGCATGGCGCATGCGGCGAACGATTTCGTCCACCACGCTCGACTTTCCGGCCCCCCCCGTGCCCGTGAAGCCGATAACGGGTGCCGGCACCCCCGCGCGACGCGCGGCGAGGGCCTCTCGCACACGACCGGCCGCCGGCCCCTCCGAGCCGCCCTCCTCCTCGAGCCACGTGATGAGCCGGGCGACCGCCACGGGATCTGCCGGCGAGAGGCGTTCCAGCTCGCCGTCGACGCGATCGATCGTTCGCCGCGCGCACTCCTCGACGATGACCCGCCCCATGCCCTCGAGGCCGAGGCGCCGGCCGTCTTCCGGGCTGAAGATGCGCGCCACGCCGCGCTCGTGGAGCAGCGCCATCTCCTCGGGCACGATGACGCCGCCGCCGCCACCATACACGCGAATGTGACCGCATCCGAGAGCGCGCA
>CAYOIG010000469.1:0-1700 GCA_964403915.1 uncultured Myxococcaceae bacterium | reverse complement strand
GGCGGTGGCGGTGGTGGCGGCGGCCAGATGCGCGAGGAGTTTCCGGACGACGAGGAATTCGACGTCATTCCGGCAGCGGAGCTCGAGCACACCAAGAACGCCATGAATCTGTCCGAGCTGAAGACGCGCCCCGTGGCGTCGCTCGTGCAGCTCGGCGAGCAGATGGGCATCGAGAATCTCGCTCGATCCCGCAAGCAAGACATCATCTTCTCGGTTCTCAAAGCACACGCGAAGAACGGCGAAAGCATCTTCGGCGAAGGCGTGCTCGAGATCCTGCAAGACGGTTTCGGCTTCCTGCGCTCGGCCGACGGCTCGTATCTCGCGGGCCCGGACGACATCTACGTGAGCCCGAGCCAGATCCGCCGCTTCAATCTGCGGACGGGCGACACGGTCTCCGGTCTCATTCGTCCGCCGAAGGACGGCGAGCGCTATTTCGCGCTGCTCAAGGTCGGCGAGATCAATCACGACGCGCCTGAGGCCGCGAAGAGCAAGGTGCTCTTCGAGAACCTCACGCCGCTCTTCCCGAAGAAGCGACTGAAGCTCGAGCAGGGCAACGGCAGCACGGAAGACCTCACCGCGCGCATCATCGACATGGTCGCGCCCATCGGTAAGGGCCAGCGCGGTCTCATCGTCTCGCCGCCGAAAGCCGGTAAGACGATGCTGCTGCAGAACATCGCGGCCTCCATCGCGCACAACCAGCCCGACGTCACGCTCATCGTGCTGCTCATCGACGAGCGGCCCGAGGAAGTGACGGAGATGGAGCGCACGGTGCGCGGCGAAGTGGTCTCGAGCACGTTCGACGAGCCCGCCACGCGCCACGTGCAGGTGGCCGAGATGGTCATCGAGAAGGCGAAGCGCCTCACCGAGCACAAGCAAGACGTGGTCATTCTGCTCGACTCGATCACGCGTCTCGCGCGCGCTTACAACACGGTCGTGCCGTCGTCGGGCAAGGTGCTCACGGGCGGCGTCGATGCGAACGCGCTGCAGCGGCCGAAGCGGTTCTTCGGCGCGGCGCGCAACATCGAGGAAGGCGGCTCGCTGACGATCCTGGCCACCGCGCTGATCGATACCGGTTCGCGCATGGACGACGTCATCTATGAAGAGTTCAAGGGCACCGGCAACTCGGAAATCCACCTGGATCGCCGCGTCGCCGAGAAGCGCATCTTCCCGGCCGTCAACATCAACCGCTCCGGCACCCGCCGCGAGGAGCTGATCACGAGCCAGGAAGAGCTGCAGAAGATCTGGATCCTGCGCAAGCTGCTCCATCCGATGGACGAGCTGGCCGCGATCGAGTTCCTGCTCGACAAGATGAAGGACACCAAGACGAATGGCGATTTCTTCGACGCGATGAAGCGCTGAGTACGCCAGCGCAACTCGCGGGTACCGTGTTCATGGGGGCGCACAGGGGGAATTAGAGAGCAGGCAGCCTTGGGGCACGACGGCTGGCATGGCGGTGACCTGGTTTCGACCAGGGATGCCGCCGGTACACGCCGGAGGCACCTGAGCGACAGCCGCCGCTTGGACGCAGAGGACAACAAGAACGTGACAGGGGCGCCCGGGTGCGCCCCTTTTCTTTGGGCGGACTGGTACCCTTTCGCCACCGCCACGTATCCACAGCACAGGCCGTCATGTCCGCTGCTTCCCACAAGCGACCCAACCTCGTCCAGGGTCCCATCGGCCGGACGCTGCTGCTGTTCGCG
>CAYOIG010000468.1:0-5235 GCA_964403915.1 uncultured Myxococcaceae bacterium | reverse complement strand
TCTCGACGCCTGGGTCTCGGGCCTGCGGCGCGAGCAGAACGTGACGCGTACCGACACGCGCAAGGTCGAGATCGACCACGTGCACGGCGGTATCGTGAAGCTCAACCCGCTCGCCGACTGGAGCCACGACGACGTGCTGAAGTACGTGCGCGACCACGACGTGCCCATCAACCGTCTCCACGCGCAGGGCTATCCCTCCGTCGGCTGCGAGCCGTGCTCGCGCGCCATCCAGCCCGGCGACGACCTCCGTGCCGGCCGCTGGTGGTGGGAGAATCCCGAGACGAAGGAGTGCGGGATCCACGTCGGCGAGGAGAAGGAAGGCTCGGGCATCGGATGCCGGCGCTCACCCGACGGACTCTCCTCGGAGCGATGCTCGGCGCTGCCGCGACGCCGCTCTTCGGTCGTGCGGCGCGTGCGGAGGAGCGCCCCCCGCCCGGGGCGCCTGGCGCGCTACCCGCGGGCACGCTGGCGCTGCTGGAGAGCAGCCCGTACGTCTACGTCTCACCGCTGCGCCAGGGCGGCGACGAGAGCACGTGCCATGGCGAAGTCTGGTTCGCGTGGCTCGACGGCGCCGCCGTCGTCATCACTGCGCGAGACCGTTGGAAGGCGCGGAGCCTCGCCGCCGGCCGCGACCGCGCACGCCTCTGGGTGGGCGATCACGGAACGTGGAAGAAGCTCGTTGGCCGCAGCGAGGCCTTCCGCAGCGCGCCGAACTTCGAGGCGCGCGGGCGCTTCGTGAAGGATCCGGCGCTGCTCGCCCGGCTGATCGCCGCTTATGAGAAGAAGTACCCGGCCGAGATCGGTCGCTGGCGCGACCGCTTCGAGACGGGCTTCGCGAGCGGAGAGCGGGTGCTGATCGCCTACGCGCCGATCGCGGGCTGAGGCTGCGGCGCGCTACTTCTGCTTCTCCATCAGCGGCAGGATCTTCTGCGACATGTCGGATTTGCACGCCTCGAGCACGCTTTCGAGACGGCGCTGCATCTCATCGCCGTCGGAGACGGTGACGCCTCGCTTGCCGGCGAGATAGCCGTCGAACCAGATCACGAAGAAGCGGCGGGCGGCGCTGTTTCCGTTCAGCTCGGCGCAAGTCGACTCTTCGAGATGGAGCACCTCGGCGCGGGCCGGCTGAGGCTGCAGGAGCAAGAGGGCCGCAGTGAGCGCGGCAGCGAGGCGGAGCATCGAGCGAACCTCCCGACGCGGAGCGGCCACTTCAGGCCTTTTCCTGTCGCACGTAGTTGTGAAGCCTGCCCACGCGCTCGATCTCGATCTCGACCACGTCGCCGTCGTGCAGCCACCGGGGAGGCCGGCGGGCCATTCCGACACCGGAGGGCGTACCCGTGAGGATGACGTCGCCAGGCTCGAGCGTCATCAGCCGGCTCGCAAAAGCGATGATCTCGGCCACGGAGAAGATCATCTCACTCGTCCGGCCCGATTGCAGCGTCTCGCCCGAAACCCTCGTCGTGAGCGCGAGAGCCTGCGGATCGTCGATCTCGTCGGCCGTCACCAGCGCGGGGCCGAGAGGCGCGAAGCCGTCGCAGGACTTCCCGATGAAGTGCTGGCCGCGCTGGCCCTGGAAGTCGCGGGCCGAGACGTCGTTGGCGACCGAGTAGCCGGCCACGAAGGCGAGCGCCTCGGCCGGGTGCACGCGCCTTGCCCGGCGCCCGATCACCACCGCGAGCTCTCCCTCGTAGTCGGTCTGCGTGCTCACGGCCGGGATCACGATGTCGTCTTCGGGGCCGATGACCGCCGACGGCGCTTTGAGGAAGAGCACGGGCTCCTCGGGCGGCGCGATCTGCCCCTGCTCCGCCGAATGCGCGGCGTAGTTGCGCGCGACGCCCACGATCTTGCCGGGTGCGGGCACGGGGGCCGTGAGGCGAACGTCCCGGCGGCGGTGCAGCGATCCCGCCCGCACCAGATCGGGCGCATCCCAGCGCCCGAGACAATCCTGCACGAACGCGAGCACCGACTGCGCACGGGGCAGCGCCGTCTCGAAGTGCTGCAGGAAGAGCATCGGATCTGCCGGCAGCAGGGAGTCGGCCTCCGCTTCGGGTGCGCCGACGTCTTCGAGCGCCAGCTGGACGACGAAGGCGCCGTTCAGGTCGATCACGTCGCCCGCCCGCGGGCCCTCGCCCAGCAGGGCACCGAGGCGGCGCCGGCCGGGCCAGCTCGCGGCGAGGGCGTCGAGGTTCGGCCCGGCGCGGTCGGCGGAGGCTGCCTCCCGGCCTCCAACAGCCGTCGCCCGCACTCCCGGCACGGCCGGGCGATGCTCGAAGCACACGAGATGCACGCGCACCCCCCATCAAGACCGGCGCGAAATCGGCCGATGCGCGGAGAAGGCTGGAGGGTATCACGGGAGATCCCATGCGAAGCCCTGCCCGGATTCTGCTTCGGACGCTGGCGCTGGCAGCGCTGGCTGCGACCGCGCTGCCGGCGGCCGCGGAAGAGGGCACCCCGCCGCCGGCCGATGCGGCGAGCTGCCGCGTGCCCGGAGAAGGCGAGCCCGCAGCCGCCAGCCCGCGCGCCGATCTCGCTCCCGTCTGGGCGCGGCTCGCTGCCGAGGCACGGCAGGCCGGAGAGGACGGCATCCGGCCTCTCGGCACCCGCGGCTACAACTACGACGCCGGCCGGCAAGACCCGGCCGCGCTCGGCTACGAAGTCCGGGGGCGCTGAGGCGGCTCGTTCCGGCTCTTCCCGGCTCCTGCTCGCCGCAAGGCCCGCGCGCGCGTATCCTTCTCCGGGGTGCGCGGAGCCGCATGAATCCGACCGCCTCGATCCGCTTCCGCCGCGCCACGGCCGTGATCGCCGTGGCGTGGGCTGCGATCTCGCTCGTGCTCGCGCTCGTGCCCTTCGCGCGCACCACGCCGACGCTGAGCCTGCCCTTCCCGGCCTCGGGAGTGGGGGGCGTGGTCGTGATCCAGGAACCGACGCCCCGGGCTGCGGCCCTCGGCATCGAGCCGGCCGACCACCTCGTCGCGATCGACGGCCGGTCGATCCACACCTGGTTGCGGGACGATCTCGCCGGCCTCGTCGCCGACGTCTCCAACACCTACCAGATCGAGAAGCCGGACGGACGCTCGCTCGAAGCGCGGCTGTCTCCGGCCTGGCTGCCGCCCCTCTGGCAGCGCCCGTGGTCCGCGCTGCTCCGTGCGTGTCTCATCGTCGTCGCCTGCCTCTACCTCTCGTGCGGCCTCGTGGTCTGGCGCTTCAAGCCCAACCGCGCCGAATCGTGGGCGCTGCTCCTCTTCTGCTGCACGATGTCGGCATCGCTCACGGCAGGGCCCGAGACCGGCTACGCCAGCCAGGCGCACCTGCGGATGTTCATGAACCTGCCGTTCATCGGGGCGACGATCTTCCACCTGTTCACGACGTATCCCGTCGAGCCCCTCTGGATCGTCCGGCGCCGCGGCCTGCGCGCCGTGCCGTACGCGCTGGCCGCGCTGATGGCGCTGCTGGTCGTGCTCACGCCGTCCCTCGGCATCCCGGCCACGCTGCTCCCGACTCTCACCTTCTACTGGACGGTGAGCCTGGCGGTCTTCTGCCTCGGCACGCTCGCCTGGGAGCGGCGACGCCTGCGCCAGGGCCGCGTGACCGACCGCGCGGACGTGATGCTCGTGGGAGCGCTGGTGGCGTTCGCGCCGGTGATCTTCGTGATGATCGGGCAGGCGTACTTCAAAACGGCGGCGCCGTGGTACGTCGCCATGCTCTGGTTCCTGATCTTCCCCGTGGCCGTGGGCTATGGCATCGTCCGCCGCCAGCTCTTCGAGATAAGGGTCGTGGCGAAGTCTTCGGCCGCCTACGGCGCGGCCACGCTCGCCATCACCGGCGTCTTCGCCTTCCTCATCACCTTCGCCGACGCGACGGTGCGCCGGTTCAACGTGAATCCGGGCGGCACCTGGTTCTCGCTGGCCTTCCTCTTCCTCGCAATCCTGGCCTTCAACCCGCTTCGCAACCGGCTGCAGCAGCTCGTCGACCGCGTCTTCGACCGCGACCGTGCGGCCTACCGGCTGGCCGTGCGCGAGATCTCCGAGGCCATGGTGTCGATGCTCTCGCTGAAGGAGATCGGCGACCGCATTCTCGTGGCGCTCACCGACACCATGGGCGTCGAGCGCGCGATGGTGATGCTGCTCGACGAGGAGCAGCGCGTGCTCGAGCCGTCGGCCTCGCGCGGCGACTGGGACCGCGAGGCGCTCCAGTCGGAGATCCCGGCGGATCATCCGATCGTCACCTATTTCCTCGCGCGGCGAACGCTGTCGCGGCTCGACTTCGACGAGGAGAACGACCCCGAGCTGCGCGAGGCCTGCCGCGATGTCTTCGATACGCTCGAAGTCGAGCTCCTCGTGCCGATCGTCTACGGCCTCGATCTGCTCGGCGTGATTGCCGTCGGACGCAAGCTGACGGGCGACCGCTTCGTGGTCGAGGACCGCCAGCTCCTGCGCACCCTCGCCAACCAGAGCGCCATCGCGATCGAGAACGCGAAGGCCTACGACGAGATCGCCGAGCTCAACTCGACGCTCGAGGCGCGTGTCGAGCAGCGCACGCGCGAGCTCGGCGAGGCCCAGGCGCAGCTCGTGCAGAGCGAGAAGCTGGCTTCTCTCGGCCAGCTCGTTGCCGGCGTCGCCCACGAGCTCAACACCCCGATCGGATTCGTGCACGCGAACCTGCAGCTCCTCGAGGAGCAGACGCGCAAGATCGCGGCGGCCGCTCCCGGCAGCCCCGAGGCGCTGAGGGCCCGCGAGGCCACGCAGAAGCTCCTCTCGCGCAGCCGCGAGGGCACGGCGCGGGTCAAGAAGATCGTCGAAGACCTCCGGACCTTCTCACGCGTCGACCACGCCGAGCTGCAGGAGGTGGATCTGCACGACGGCCTCGACCGTACGCTCTCACTGATGGAGCCGCGGCTGAAGGACGGCATCTCGGTCGTGAAGCAGTACGGCGAGCTGCCGCCGGTTCGCTGCTATGCCGGCCAGCTCAACCAGGTCTTCATGAACCTGCTGATGAACGCCTGCGACGCCATGCCCGGGGGCGGGAAGATCACGCTCCGCACCGCTCGCACCGATCGCGGCGTGCGCCTCGACTTCTCCGACACCGGGCCGGGCATTCCGCCCGAGATCCGCAGCCGGATCTTCGATCCGTTTTTCACGACCAAGGCCGTGGGCAAGGGCACGGGTCTGGGCCTGTCGATCTCCCATGGCATCGTCGAGCGCCACGGCGGTCGCATCAGCGTCGAGTCTTCGCCGG
>CAYOIG010000467.1:0-6734 GCA_964403915.1 uncultured Myxococcaceae bacterium | reverse complement strand
CAAGTGCCTGTGCAACAACGGCATGGTCACCCACTCGATGTCGGACGGCGAAGACGCCTGCAAGGACGCCTGCGACACGTTCGGCGGCGGGCGTGTCTGGCAGCCTGAGGATGCTGCTTACGAGGACGGCGGCGACGACGTGGTCCGCCCCAATCCGCGGGTCCGGCAGAATGTCCACAGGCAGGGCCCCGCCTCCCGTCGCTGATCGAAGGCTGCAGGGATCAAGGGCCGCTCCTTGCCAGCGCATCTCACCGGCATCCCGGTCGACGCGCGGCCGGCCGCCGGACCGCAGGATCCGACGAGCTGGATCGGGCTCCCGGAAGCGTGAGCCGCTAGCATCGCAGCGACTCACGCGCCCGATGGAGCCACGAATGTCGAAGATCCCCGCGTTCGTGAAGTACGCCGCCGCCTTTGAGCAGACGTATGCGAGCGACGACTGGTCGCTGGTCGAACCCTTCTTCACCGAAGGCGCGGTCTACGAGGCGCAGATCCCCGATCCCTTCGGCGGCGTCTTCGAAGGCAGGCCCGCGGTCCTCGCCTACTTCAAGCACGTGCTCGACGCCTTCGACCGCCGGTTCGCGACCCGCGAGTTGATCCTGGTCGAGGGACCGCGCGAGAGCGGCGACTCGGTCTGGATCCGCGGCGGCGTCCGCTACACGGCGCCCGGCGTACCCGATCTCTACTTCGAGCTGGAAGAGGAGGTCTGGTTCGACGGCGACCGGATCCGGCGCCTGGAAGACCGCTACGACGAAGCCACGCGCGCTGCGCTGCTCGCGTACCTCGCCGCGCACGGCGCGAAGCTCCTGATCGCGCCCGCTTGATCGGATGCGTCCAGCCGCTCCGGCCTCCGCGGCGCCTTGCGCCGGCGATCCGAGGTCGACTCTGGATCGTGTCGGCGCGCAGCGGTCTCCGACCGCCCCGTTGAAATCCCCGCCATCGGGGGGGCAGGCTCTCCCCTGGGTCGTTGTCAGATTGGGCGTCATCGGACACAACCCGCAGAGAGCCCGCTGTCTTCTTCCTACGCGCTGCCCGGCTTGGGCGTTCCAGTAACGCTTTGCCCAGCTCGGGCGTTCCAATTTGGAGGTAGGAGGACGGAAGGTGGCTCAAGCAGAGGCTCCCGAGCGGGCCGTGGCGCTCGCGGAGCTCTTCCGTGGCCAGCGCAGGAGACTGTGGGGTCTCGCCTACCGGCTGACTGGAAGCGCGGAGGACGCCGAGGATGCGGTGCAGGAGGCGTTCGTGCGTCTCGTGGCAGATCCTCCGGACGCTCCGCTGGACGAGCTCGGCCGCTGGCTGGCGCGAGTGACCACGAACCTCGGCATCGACGCGCTGCGCCGCCGCCGGCGGCGGGCCTACGTCGGGCCTTGGCTGCCGTCGCCGATCGAGACCGCGGACGCCGATCCGCTCGAGATGGACGCCAGCGAGCGTTCCGATCCGGAACGGCGCTACGGCCTCGCCGAGAGCGCGAGCTACGCCTTCCTGCTGGCGCTCGAGGCGCTCTCCCCGCGTCAGCGAGCGGCGCTGCTGCTGCGCGACGTTCTCTGCCACTCGGCCCGCGAGGCGGCCGATCTTCTCGGCACCACAGAGGGCAGCGTACGCGTCCTCCACCTGCGCGCGCGGCGTGCACTGGCGCTCTACGACGAGACCCGTTGCATCCCGACGGCCGCGCTACGAGAGCGACACCAGGCGGTGCTGAAGCGTTTTCTCGACCGCCTGCTCGCCCAGGACGCGCGGGGTCTGGAGGCGATGCTCGTCGAATCGGTGGAGACCGTTACCGATGCGGCGGGCGAGTACACGGCGCTGGCGGCGCCGCTCGTCGGCCGCGACCGCGTGGCGAGGCTCTACCTGGCGGCGGCGATGCACCGGCAAGAGGGCGGCGCTCTGACGGAGATCCTCGTCGTGAACGGCTTGCCGGCCGCCCTGATCACGCTCGCGCGGCCGGTTCGCCGCCAGGCCCCACGCAGCCTCCTGCGCCTCGAGCTCGACGACGCCGACCGCATCCGTTCGGTCCATGCCGTGCTCGCGCCGCGCAAGCTGGCGATGCTCCGGCCGTAACGCAGCCGCCCCGGTGGACGTTCTCCCGTCGACGAACGATCCGCGGAGGAAAGCATGAGCGCGCTCGAGACCAGCCTCACGACCGTCGCCTATCTCCTGGCCGGGATGGCGGCCCTCTCGCTGCTCGAGGCCGTGATCCCTCTCCGCGCGCGCGGGTCCTGGAACCGGGCCCATCTCGGGCCCAATCTCGCGCTCACGGTCGTCACCTTCGCGACCAACGCCCTCTTCAACGTCGCCCTGGTGGCAGCCCTGGCAGGGCTCGAGGCCCTCGACCTCGGCCTGCTCCGCCGCTTCGAGCTCGAGGCGATACCGGCCGCCATCGTCATCGTGCTCGCCCTCGACTTCTCGACCTACGTCGGACACGTCGCCATGCACGGGTTTCCGGTGCTCTGGCGGTTCCACTGCGTTCACCACTCGGACCCGGCCGTGGACGTGACCACGACCGCGCGGCAGCACCCGGGCGAGGGCGTGATCCGCTACGCCTTCCTCGCTGCCTTCGCGCTCCCGCTCGGGGCGAGCCCGGCCGCCTACGCGGCCTACCGTGTACTCTCGGCGCTGAGCGCCTTGCTCGAGCACGCGAACGTCCGGCTGCCCGCCTGGCTCGACCGCGGGCTCTCGCTCGTCTTCCCGTGGCCGAGCCTGCACAAGATCCATCATGCCCGCGACGAGCGCTTCACCGATACCAACTACGGCAACCTGTTCTCGTGGTGGGATCGGCTGTTCTCGACCTTCACGCCAGCGCACGTCGGCGCGAGCGTCGGACACGGTCTCGACGGCTTCGACGCACCGGAGGCTCAGACGACCATGGCGCTGCTGGCCGTGCCGTTCCGCCGCCCCGCCGCCCGCTCAGCCGAGCAGCCGCTCGACCAGGTGCTGGACGAGGCCCGCCCCGACCCACGAGCCGAGGCCCAGCGCGAGCGCGGCGTCGCGCGCCCGTCGCAGGGCGGCGCGCACGCCGGGTGAAGGGCGCGAAGGCCTCGCGGTCCAGGGGGTCGGCGACCTCCACATAGCGCGCGAGCCGCGAGAAGCGGTGGCCGGTGATCAGCTCGAGCCCCATCCCGCGCAGCAGCAGCCACCAGGTGACCGCGTTGCGCGCGAAGAGCCAGGCGACGGTCGGATGGGTCCATCCCGGCTGCCGACCTCCCGCCCACATGTCGGCGCTCGCTACGGTCGGAAAGGACGAGAGGATTCCGCAGAGGCCGATCGCGACGAGGGCGGCGCGCGGGTAGCGAAGCACCTCGCGGGCGAGCCCGCCGGGCGCGTCGCCGCGACCGGAAAAGCAGGAAGAGCGCAAAGACCGCGAGCCCGGTCGCGAGCCCGGCCGAGAACGCCGGCAGCGGGATGCGGTCGAACAGGCGGAGCGACCCCGGCGTGCGCGAGAAGCTGCCGCCGTCAGCTCCGCGATCGCGGCGAGTTGCCGGTGCGTTCGGCGACGAAGAACGCACGAAGGGCCGGGCGCGCACCCCATGAAGCGGCAACAATCTCCGCATGCAGGCCCGTTCGACCGAGCAGGCTCTCGGCCCCTTCCGCGAGATGCGACGGAGTGCGTCTTGAATTCCTGCCCCGCCTGCAGCTCCGTCCGCTCTCGGCGCAAGGCTGGCCGCGCCGGGCTCGGCCTCCTGGTCTACCTCGACTGCGCCTCGGAGCGCCTGGATCTCGCTCGGCATCCCTACCGCCCCGAGGAGATCTATCGAGAGACCTACTTCGCACCCTGGGCCATGAGTCCGGGTAGCCCGGCCTGGAGGCAGCGCAGTGCAACCGCCGCTCGCCGATTGGAGCGCCTGCTGGCCATGGGCGCTCGCGGCAGGCTTCTGGATGTCGGCTGCGCAGGCGGGTACCTGCTTTCGGAAGCGCGAGTCCGCGGCCTGGATGCGTATGGCATCGAAATCTCGAAGCATGCGGTCGCGGTTGCCGAGTCGGTCGTCCCTGGGCGCGTGAGGCAGGGCATCGTCGAGGAGGCGGGGTACGAGAGGAGCAGCTTCGGAGCGATCACGCTGTTCGATGTTCTCGAGCACCACCCCCGGCCTGCTGCTCTGCTCTCGCTTCTCTGGGATCTCCTGGAAGAGAAGGGCTGGCTCGCCCTCACCGTCCCCGACGTCGACAGTCTCAGCCACGCGCTGATGAGAAGCGCCTGGCCGCACTACAAGGAGGAGCACCTCTGGGTTCCGAGCCGGAACGGCTTGCGCGGCCTGCTGCGCTCCGCCGGTTTCGAGATCGGGTGGGAGGGGACGGCCAGGAAGAGCCTGAGCCTCGCGTTCATGGCGCCGTTGCTGAAGCAATATCCCGTGCCGGTTCTGACGCCGCTCTTCGGCATCGTCGAGAGCGTCATCCCCCGGCGCCTCTCCGAGGCCACCTTCACCGTGAGCATCGGTGAGCGACTCGTGCTGGCCCAGAAGCCGTAGATGGAGTCGTGGGCGCCGGCGATCGGTCGCCGGCATCGGCGTCGGGAGGCCTTCAGCCGCCGGGCGCCCGCAGCCGCCGGATGATGCGCGACGATCCGTCGGCGATGAGCAGGCAGCAGGCGACGATGAGCAACGGCTGGACGGGTACGCGGTATCGCGCTTCGAGCAGTTCCGTCGCCGCACTGCCGAGCACGACCAGCACGGGGAGGAGAGCAACCACGAGGGGCGGAACTCGCCGGCGATCCCGTGCCTGGATGCTCCGAACGACGACCACGAGCGACCACAACAGGTACGTCGCGGCGATCACGGTTTGCAGCCCGAACGCCTGGGCCTTCATGAACGCATCCGAGAAGCCGCTGTAGAGATCGAGGGGGGTGGGGTCCAGGACGGCGGCGTCGAGCATCGGCTTCTGACTGCGGAGAAGCTCCTCCCCCAGAGGCCGCTGCATCGGCTCCTCGCTGAAGGCCATCAGGTACGCGAGATCGTCGCGAGGGTTGGAGTAGACGCGCGTCGGGAACAGCTCCTTCCGTGCAAACAAGACCTGACCGGCGATCGCGAACGTATTGACCACGTACTTCCGGCCGTTCTCCTCGAGGGCGTCCATCGAGATCCGCCAGCAGAGAGTCTCGAGCTCGTTCATGCTGTAACCGAGGGGGCTGAGCTGTTCTCCGAGGTCCCACCAGGTTCCAAGTGCGATGTAGCGAAGGCGACGCTGCTCGAGCTTCTGGGCCAGCTGCTGAAAGGCCGGGGAGCCGCTGGCGATCGCCGTGTCGATCGGCAGGAACTTCACGTCACGCGTCGCCAGGAGATCCGTCGCGACGGTCCGGCGGATCGACTCGATGTGTTCATTGCTGTAGCCCATGAAGGTGAGCTGTCGGGAGAGGCGCGCGGAGTCCACCGCGATGTAGCGCGGGGCGCGGCTCTCGAGGTCCTGGGCCAGCTCGCGGAGCGCTGGCGAGCCTCGAGACAGTGCGACCTCGATCGGAACGTATTCGGCCCGCCCTGCCCTGAGGGGCGAGGCGAGCTTCACCGGAAGGCTCTTGTCGGCCAGGAGTACTCTGTCGCACAAGTGAAGACCGAGCCCGGCGACGATCCGGTAGTTTCCGTAGAGGAAGCGGTTGGCGATCGACTGCGCCGCGGGGCAGGCAGCCAGCGCCACCAGCAGCAGGGCCCAGTGCCCCCAGCGACGCGCCTTCCAGTCGTAGATCACGGCCACGGCCAGCAGCAGTGGCAGCGCGGCCAGCAGCACCGTCTTGAACAGCACGGCGTACCCGGCCAGGAAGAACGACAGGTAGACGAACCAGCGGCGATCGCGAGCCAGCCCTTCGAGAAACAGGAAGGTGAATCCCGTGATTAACAGAGCCGCGATGTTCTCGCTCATCACCAGGGTCGCGTAGTTGAGAAACGGGAACGACGCGAAGTAGAGCAGCGCTGCGGCGACTGCCGTCTTGCGCCCTCCGAGAAGTCTGGCGATGGCATGGACGAGAGCACCGGTCAGGACGTAGGCGGCGAACTGCATCCCCCGCATCAGCGTGACCCAGTCGGCGCCGATTGCCGCCGCGATCCTGCGGGTGGCCAGGAGGATCAGGCTGTATCCGCCGAGTGGGTAGTACTGGCTCGGCCCCTCGAACGACGGGTAGAAGCTCTCCCAAACGTACGTGCCGGTCTCCATGAACCGGGTGCCGGCGAAGTACCAGCCCGAATCGCTCTGCTTGGGAAGCAGCGGAACGCCGTGGACGATGAAGGAGAGAAGGCCCACGATGCCGGCGAAGAGCACGAGCAGCGCGAGCGACGATCCGCACAGGCGGCGTCTTGCCGGCCGGCACTGCTCCGTGTCGGGCGTCATCGGTTCATGCGGGCGGAGCTCTCCCCGCTTCTCGACGGGGCGCTGCGATGCCAGGCGAGCAGCTCCTCGACCGATGCGCGTACGTCGTGCGGCTCGATCTCCGTCATGCAGCGGGCCTGGGCGAACCAGCAGGAGAGGACCTTGTTCTCATGGACGTTCATGCACGGAGAGCACGCCAGCCCCCGGTAGTGGACACGGCAGGGCTGGTCTTCCCGCGAGCCGAGGGGGCCGTAGAGCACGGGCGTCTCGGGACCGAAGAGGGCTACGACCGACGCCCCCGCCGCACGCGCGAGATGCAGCGGCCCGCTGTCGTTGGTGACGACGACGGCCGCGCGCTGGAGCAGCGCCACGAATCCCTCGAGATCGACCTTGCCGGCCGCGATGACCGCGCGCCCCTCGATTCCGGCTAGCGCTACGAGGGATTCGACGTAGGG
>CAYOIG010000466.1:0-1989 GCA_964403915.1 uncultured Myxococcaceae bacterium | reverse complement strand
ACCACCTCGGCGTAGCGCGCGCGCGGCGCGAGGATGCGCGTCTGTGCGATGCAGGCCTGGCCGTTGTTCATGATGGCGGCAGGCAGCAGCGCAGGAACCATCGCGGCCACGTCGGCGTCCTCGAGGAAGATCGCCGCCGACTTTCCGCCGAGCTCGAGCGTGTAGCGCCGCAGGCGCTCGCCGCAGAGGGCGGCGATGCGGCGGCCCGCCGTGGTGCTGCCCGTGAAGGCGACCTTATCGACACCGGAATGCGTCACCAGATACTCGCCGACCTCGCGGCCGGCGGGCACGAAGTTGACCACGCCTGCCGGGAAGCCGGCCTCCTGCACCAGCTCGGCGAGAATCACGGCGTCGAGAGGCGTCTCGGGAGCGGGCTTCACCACTACGGTCGCGCCCGCAGCGAGGGCAGGGCCGAGCTTCAGCATGATGGTGAACAGGGGGACGTTCCAGGGCACGATCGCGGCCGCAACGCCCACGGGCTCGTGCCGCACCAGCGAGGGGCCGAGCATGCCCTGCCGCAGCTCTTCGAACGGAAACTCGCGCGCGAGGCCCACGTAGTAGTCGAGCACCATCTTCGACGAGAGCACCTGCCCCATGAGCGACCACGAAGACGGCGAGCCCATCTCGGTGGTGATGACGCCCGCGAGTTCGGCCATGCGTGCCTGCACACCGGCCGAGAGCTTCGCCATCAGGTCGGCGCGCTCCTTGGCGGCCATGCGCGGCCAGGGCCCGTCGTCGAAGGCTGCGCGCGCGGCCGCCACGGCGCGATCGATGTCGGCCTGCTTCGCCTCGGGCACGCGGCCGACGACCTCCTCGGAGTGCGGAGAGATCACCTCGATCGTGGCGCCGCTCGAGGGCGCGACCCAGTCGCCGCCGATGAAGAGTCCGTCGACCTGCTGCATGCTCGTCTCCTTCAGCCCGCTGCCACCGGCGGCTTCGCCGCTCCCGGCCCGCGCCCTCGCGGACGGGACGGACTATGCACCGGCAGGCGGGCCGAAGGAAGCCCGGCCCCTCAGCCATCCACCGGAGGAAGCATGGCCATCGCCGCCGTCAGCATCTCGCCCATCGGGGCGGGCGTGAGCGTCGCGCCCTACGTCGCCGAGGCCCTGCGCGTCGTGCAGGGCCAGAGCCGCGTCCGCTGGAAGCTCGATGCCATGTTCACGACCCTCGAGGGCGAGCCCGACGAGATCTTCGCCCTGGTACGCCGCATGCAGGAGGCGGTCTTCGCGGCGGGCGCCGTGCGCGTCTCGACCGTGCTCAAGCTGGACGACCGCCGCGACCAGGCCGTGCGCATGGAGGACAAGGTGCGCGCCGTCGAAGAGAGGCTCCTGCCCAAGGAGCGGGCGAAGGGCTAGGCGAGCGCCAGAATTGCAGCCGGGAGAGCGTCCGGTACGCTCGCTCGAATGAGCGTTGCCGCCACTCCCTGGAAGCCCTCGAGCCCGCTCTCCGGCCCGCTCCAGCGCCAGATCGAGCGGGGTGAGCTGGAGGCTGCCAGCGCCGAAGAAGTTCTCGCGTGGGGGATCAGGAATTTTCACCCCCGTCTCGCGCTCTCGGTCTCCTTCGGGGCGCCGGAGGGGATGGCGCTGCTCGACATGATGCACCGCATCGAGCCGGCCTCCCGGGTCTTCGTGCTCGATACCGGCCGGCTGCCGCAGGCGACGTACGACCTCATCGACCGCGTGCGCGACCGCTACGACAAGACCATCGAGGTGCTGTTCCCGGTGGCCGCCGACGTCGAGGCGATGGTTCGCGCGCACGGCATGAACCTCTTCTACGAGAGCGTCGAGAAGCGCCAGCTCTGCTGCCGCCTGCGCAAGGTGGAGCCCATGAAGCGCTACCTGATCGATCTCGACGCCTGGGTCTCGGGCCTGCGGCGCGAGCAGAACGTGACGCGTACCGACACGCGCAAGGTCGAGATCGACGACGTGCACGGCGGTATCGTGAAGCTCAACCCGCTCGCCGACTGGAGCCACGACGACGTGCTGAAGT
>CAYOIG010000465.1:0-1887 GCA_964403915.1 uncultured Myxococcaceae bacterium | reverse complement strand
CTCCACCGCCGACAGCGAGGTGATCGTCCACCTGCTGGCCCGCTCGCGCGAGGGCACGCTGGAGGAGCGTCTCATCGACGCGCTCTCGCGGGTGAAGGGCGCCTTCAGCCTGGTGATGCTCACGGACGATGCGCTCATCGCCGCGCGCGATCCCTGGGGCTTCCGGCCGCTGGTGCTTGGACGCCTCGACGGGGCCTTCGTCGTCGCGAGCGAGACCTGCGCCCTCGATCTCATCGGTGCGAGCTTCGAGCGGGATCTCGATCCCGGCGAGGTGGTCGTGATCCGGCGCGGGCGGCTGAGGACGCTGCGACCCTTCGCGAAGGTGCCCCGGCAGGCCTTCTGCATCTTCGAGCATATTTATTTCGCCCGGCCCGACTCGAACCTGATGCGGCAGAACGTCTATGCCTTCCGCAAGGAGCTCGGCCGCGTGCTGGCCCGCGAGCATCCGGTGGAGGCCGACATGGTCGTCCCCGTGCTCGACTCGGGAACGGCAGCGGCCCTCGGCTATGCCGAAGAGTCCGGCATTCCGTTCGAGACGGCGCTCATCCGCAATCACTACGTGCGGCGAACCTTCATCGAGCCCTCGCACTCGATCCGGCACTTCGGCGTGAAGGTGAAGCACAACGCGGTGCGCGGAATCCTCGAGGGCAAGCGCGTGGTGCTGGTGGAGGACTCGATCGTCCGGGGTACGACGCTGCTCAAGCTCGTGACGCTGGTCCGGCAGGCCGGCGCGCGCTCCGTGCACGTGCGCGTCTCGTCGCCGCCGACCATCGGCCCCTGCCACTACGGCATCGACACGCCCTCGCGGGAGGAGCTGATCGCCTCCCAGCACTCCGTCGAGGCGATCCGCGCCGAGATCGGCGCCGACAGCCTCGGCTATCTCTCGCTCGAAGGGCTGCGCCGGACGAGCGCGCAGCTCAAGTCGGGCATCTGCGATGCCTGCTTCTCGGACGAGTATCCCGTGCCTCCGGGCGACGAGGAGATCCCCCCGCAGCTCTCTCTCTTCCATGCGGTGGAGGAGGCGATTTCGGACGACGGCAGCAGCGCGGGGCGGCGGGGACCGCGCGGTTGAGCACGCGCCGACCGCGGATCGGCATCACGACCTACCCGCGCGCCGGCGAGGCGCGCCCGGCCTTCTCGCTGCCCACCGCCTACGTCGATTCGGTGCGCGCCGCGGGCGGCCTGCCGCTGCTGATGGCCCCTGGCTGCGAGTCGCCCGAAGAGTATCTCGAGCACGTCGACGGAGTGATCTTTGCCGGTGGCGGGGACATCCATCCCGACCACTTCGGCGCTGAGGAGCATCCCGCGCAGTACGGCCAGGACGACGAGCGGGATGCCTTCGAGCTGCGGCTCATGAGGGCGGTGCTGGAGCGGCGGACACCGACCTTGGCCATCTGCCGGGGGCTCCAGATGCTGAACGTGGTGCTCGGCGGGGACCTCCACGTGCACCTGCCCGACGTGGTGGGCGAGGACGTGCTGCACCGTCTTCCGACTCGCAAGCCGGTCCTGCACCGGGTCGAGCTCGCCGCGGGCTCCGCCCTGGCGCAGATCTACGGCGCCGCCGAGATCGAGACCGTCTCCTGGCATCATCAGGCCGTGAACCGGCTCGGCGCGGGCCTGGTGGCCACGGCCTGGGCCGACGACGGGACGATCGAGGGGGTGTGCCTCGGCGCTGCCGACTGGCTGCTCGCCGTGCAGTGGCATCCCGAGATGCGCGCAGAGGACATGCCCCTCTTCGCTGCGCTCGTGGCCGCAGCCCGGCAGCACAGGAGTGGCGTCAGGGGCTGAGGGGAGGGTGCCCCGGAGAATCATTCACGCCCCCCATTCCGCCGATAGGGCGGGGTGGAGGTCCCGCGCGCGGATGACGGTTCGTGACGAGACCCAGCT
>CAYOIG010000464.1:0-2063 GCA_964403915.1 uncultured Myxococcaceae bacterium | reverse complement strand
CGCCGAGGCCGATGCTCCGGACGAGCGCGAGCGCTCGGGCGTAGCCCGCCACCCAGTCGTCCCCCGCGGAGACGTCCGTCACGCCGGGCAGGGCCTCGAGCGCGGCGCGCACCCGCCGTGCCTCGAGCGGGCTGCGGCTCTCGGCCCGCAGCCGCACCTCGAGAGAGGCCGGAAGTGGATTCTCATCGAGAAGCTCGAAGGGCCCGGCCGAGACGCCGGTTCGCTCTGGAAATCGCGCCAGCGCCATCTCCGGCGAGACGGCCTCGACATCGCGCACTCCCTCGATGCGCGCTGCGCGCGCGGCGAGCCCGGCCCGCGTCGCCTCGTCGATCTCCGGCGCGAGATACGCGCTCAGGCTGAGCTGGTCGCCCGCCCGTTCGACCACGTCGCCCATGCTGCCGATGGCGACACCGAAGGCCCCGACCAGCACGAGCGCGAGCGCCATCGTGACGACGGCAACCGCCGTGCTGGCGGCGCTCGCCCGAAGGCCGCGCAGGGCTGCGCGGAGCACGAAACGCGCCAGCGCGGGCAGGCTCCTCACGCGGGCGCCTTCGCCGGGAAGGCCTCCTCGGCCACCCGCCCCGCCTCGAGACGCAGCGTGCGCCGCCCGTGCCGGGCGACCAGCGCCAGGTCGTGGGTGGCGACGATCACGGTCGTTCCGCGCGCCGCGACGCTCGCGATCAAGTCCATGATCTCGAGCGTGAGCGCAGGATCGAGATTGCCCGTGGGCTCGTCCGCCAGCAGCAGTGCGGGCTCGCCGACCAGTGCGCGCGCGATCGCGACCCGCTGCTGCTCTCCGCCCGAGAGCGAGCGCGGATCCTGGTAGCGCCGCTGCTGCAGACCGACCTGCTTCAGCACTGAGAAGACGCGCGCGCGCGCCTCTCGCGCTGGCACGCCCTGCACGTCGAGGGCGATCCGGACGTTCTCCTCGACCGTGAGCCTCGGCAACAGCTTGAAGTCCTGGAACACCACGCCGACGCGGCGCCGAAGCGCGGGAACCTCTCGTCGCGGCAGCCGCGCAACGTCGCGGCCGAGCACGCGCACCTCTCCCTCGCTCGGCCGCTCCCCCGCGAAGAGCAGCCGCAGCAGGGTGGTCTTCCCCGCCCCGCTCGCCCCGGTGAGAAAGATGAGCTCGCCCTTGCCGATCTCGAGCGAGAGATCGCGCAGGGCGAAGCTGCCTGCCTGGAATGACTTCGAGACGTGGGAGAGCACGACGAGCGACTCACGCGCCGGGGCCATCCGGGCGGCAGCGGCCGGGGCTGCGGCGCTCAAGGCTGCCGGCGCCCACGCTGCTCGAGGTAGGTGAGCACGACCTCGTCGAGGCGTCGCTCGTCACCACCGGGCAGCTCGCTCTCCTCGCCTTCCGCTGCGACCGGGCCTTCTCCAGCGCCTGCCGCCAGCGAGCCCGTGGCCCCCGCCGCCGTGACGGCATTCGCATCGCCCGCAAGAGCCTCGCTCCCGAGACGCTCTGCCAGCCGCGCATCGAGCTCGCCGCGGCGCAGGCGGCGCAGCATCGCGCGGTGCTGCCCCTCCATCAAAGCCCGGACCTCGGCGGCGAGGTTTTCCGAGGCGAGCCGATCGCCGTACTCGCTCTTCTCGGACGCGAGGATGGTGCCGCCGTGGTAGAGGTGCGTGATGACGTGCGGGTGCCCGCGGCCGCTGTCCTCCGTCTGCACGTGGAGGAGCAGGCCGCGATGGCGCACGTTCGTATTGAAGCCGGAGAGCATGGCGGGCTCGTTCCCCCCGAAACTTGCCACGCGCCGGGCAAGAACGTAGGGGAAGGAGCCCCGGAGCGCCGCCATGGCGCTCCGGGGCTCCGGGCGACGGGCGTCGACGCAGGGGGGCCTGTTCGACCGTCGCCCAGGGAGCGCGTCAGCTCGCTCGTGCGATGGCCCGTCTTCGCCGGCGCCCGGCCCGCGCGAGGCCCGCCACACCCGCGGCGACGAGCCCCGCGCTCGCCGGCTCCGGCACCGGCTGGAGGGGCGCGCTGCCGGGCGTCGGCGTCGCCAGCAGCACGAAGTCGCCGGCGTTGTCGCCCGTGTCGAGATTGGCGAAGCGCCGGG
>CAYOIG010000463.1:0-2226 GCA_964403915.1 uncultured Myxococcaceae bacterium | reverse complement strand
GCGCGCTCGATCCGCAGCAGGGCGCGCGCCCTGGCGGGCGACATGCCGAGCTGCTCGGCGGCGAAGGCCGAAAGCGTTTGGTAGACGCCGCTCCACTCGTACTCGGCCGACGTCACGATTCGCAGCAGCGGCGCGATGGCCGCGTCGAGGGACTGCTCGAGGCGCAGCGCCTCGCGCAGGCGGCGGTCGATCTCGAAGGCGTCGGCCTGCTCGAGCCCGTCCGTGAGCGCGCCCGCCAGCGGGCACGGCGCCGAGGGCAGGGCGCGCGCGCAGGCCTCGCGGGCCACCGCGGCGGTGTCCGCCAGATCGCCGTCGTGCTCGCCGCGAGCGCGCGCTGGCGGCGAGCAGAGGCCCGCCGCCAGCCAGGGGCCGATCGCCGCAGCCGAGCACGCCTCGGCCGTCACCCACTCGAGGGCATCCTCCGCACGAAGTCGCTGGCCCGCGACGCGCTCGGCCAGCTCTCGTGCGAGGGCCCACTTCTCGCGGACCGCGGGCGTGCAGGCGAGCGTCACCCGCGTGCAGGGGACGTCCTCGTCGGGGTCGAAGGCGCCGGCATTCGCGCCGTGAGCACCGCCCGCGGCGCTCGTGCTGGCGGCGTCGTTCGAGGCGCCCGCGGCGCGGACCCGCTCCGCGTGGAGCCTCACCTCCTGCTCGAGCTGGCGGATCGGAACCGCGCGGGCCCGCGCGATCCATGCCTCGACGTCATCCAACGACGCCACGCGCGCCACGAGCCGCACCTTGCTCCACGGCAGCTCGCCCGCGACGAGCGCCCGGTCGAGCCGCGGCATCGCGACGAGCGCGGCGTGCACGTGCGCGAGGTCGCGGAGCTGCCGCGCCGAGAGCCCGGCCCGCTCGCGCGCGTAGTCGCCGAGGCGCGCGTAGCACAGCGGCTCGTAGGCGCGCGTTTCGACCAGCCGCGCCGCGATGGCCGCCAGCGCCCGGCGCAGCGGCCGCGCTGCCGCCGCGAGTTCGCGAAGCCGGCCCTCTGCGCCGGCGGCCGCGCGGAGCACGGCGGCGTCGCTCGAGGTGGCGACTTCGCATCTCGCCTGCGCGCGAAGATCGCCATCCCCGAGAGGCACCGCCTCGATCGCGGCGCCGCCCGCACCTGCTCGCCACTCGCGCTGCTCTGCTGTCTCCACGCTCGGCCTCGGAGGGCGGCCCGGGAAGCGCCGCCCACATCTGGGGGGGAGGTCGGGGTGAGGTGAGCGTCGAGTGGCATGCTATACGAAGAAAAAACGAAAGTCAAGAGAGGAGCACTTCGCGCCGGCCTCTGCGGGCACTCCTCGGGTCGCCGGCAGCGCACCCCCGGGACGCTTCGTCGCGTGGCGAAGCTTCTACGGGGTCTGGCTTCACGATGCGGCGTCCGGCGTCTCTCGACGGCTCGCTGCCGAAAGCTCGCAGAGCCGGGATCCCGTCGCGGCCGGAGAGATCGTTGCGTGGGCGAGCTCCAGTGTTCCGGCCGCGGTAAACGTGTATGACACGACGTCCGAAACGCTCGCGACCACCGGCGATTCCGCAACGCCAGCGAATCAGGTTGCGACGGACGGCGCGACGGTCGTCTGGATGGGTTTTCCCGAGGCCGACCGCGAGATCTTCGCCTACCGGATCGCCACCGGGATGACGGTGCGCATCACGGACAACACCGCCGACGACGCCTTTCCGGCGGTAGGCGGCCGGCACGTGGCGTGGATTCGTGAAGGGGACGTGCTGGTGCACGATCTCGAATCCGGGGTGTCGACGAGCGTGACGCAGAGCCCCGAGACGGACCTCTACCCCTCGGTTTCGCAAGGGCGTATCGCCTGGCAAGCGCAGAGCGGCTGGCGGAGCGACATCCTGGTCCACGACATCGCGGCTGGTATCACGACGCCGCTCACGCAAGGCGGCGAGCTCGGTGGGCGTCCGATCCTCCGGGGGCAGCGCGTGGCCTGGCGGACGCTCTCTGGAGAGGGCGGATCCTTCCTCGATCCGCCGAAGGCCAGCGTCCAGGTACACGACCTCGCGACGGGCGAGCGTCACGTGGTCGGCCCGTTCTCGTTCGACTGGAGCGACGACCTCGAGATCTCGTTCGACGGCGAGACGGTCGTTTTCGTCGGCGCGTTCGGCGACTTCGCCCTCCACTGCACAGATCTGCCGGACTGCGTGAGCCAGATTCCTGAGCGCGACGCGCGGTTCGACGCCGCGCTGCGCGTGTACGCGTACCGCGTCGCCGGCCATGCGCTCGAAGAC
>CAYOIG010000462.1:0-3387 GCA_964403915.1 uncultured Myxococcaceae bacterium | reverse complement strand
GAATCACGCGCGCGTTGCCCCGCGCCTCCATGCCGGTGATGGCGCCGCGTCGGCTGTTCAGATCGCCCTGCACCGGGCCAACGAAATCCTCGGGCGTCACCACCTCGACGTTCATGATGGGCTCGAGCAGGATCGAGCCGGCCGTCCGCAGCGCCTCCTTCATGGCGAGGGAGCCGGCGATCTTGAACGAACGCTCGGACGAGTCGACGTCGTGGTACTGCCCGTCGACGAGCCGAACGCGAAGGTCCACCACCGGATAGCCGGCGAGATGGCCGCTCTGGGCCGCCTCCTCGCTGCCACTGCGCACGGCCGGAAAGTACTCGCGCGGAATCGCCCCGCCCTTGACCGCCTCTTCGAACTGGAAGCCCGAGCCCGGAGCGCCCGGCGCCACTTCGAGCCAGACGACGCCGTAGTCGCCCGTGCCGCCGGTCTGCTTGATGTAGCGGCCCTCGACGCGGACCGGCTTCGTGATGGTCTCCTTGTACGAGACCTGCGGCGGACCAACGTTGGCGCCGACCTTGAACTCGCGGAGCAGGCGGTCGGTGATGATCTCGAGATGGAGCTCGCCCATGCCGGAGATCAGCGTCTGTCCCGTCTCGGGATCGGTGGAGACCCGGAACGAGGGATCCTCCTGCGCGAGGCGCTGCAGCGCCTCGCCGAGGCGGTCCATGTCGGCCTTGGTCTTCGGCTCGATCGCGATCGAGATGACCGGCTCAGGGAACTCGAGCGGCTCGAGCAGGATCGGGTGGTGCGGATCGCAGAGCGTCTCGCCCGTGACGGCGCCGCGCAGCCCGATCACGGCCGCGATCTCGCCGGCACAGGCCTCTTCGATCGGCGCTCGCTTGTTCGCGTGCATCTGAAGCAGCCGGCCGACGCGCTCTTTCCGGCCACGCGCCACGTTCAGCACCTGGTCGCCCGGCTTCACGCGGCCCGAATAGACACGGATGTACGTGAGGTGCCCCACGTGCGGATCGTTCATCAGCTTGAAGACCAGCGCCGAGAAGGGCTCGTCGTCGCTCGCCTTGCGCTGGATCTCCTTGCCCGCTCCGCGCTCGCCCTCCGGCACGAGCCCGGTGACCGGCGGAACGTCGAGAGGCGACGGCAGGTAGTCGAGGATTGCATCGAGTAGCGTCTGCACGCCCCGGTTCCGGAAGGCCGAGCCGCAGAGCACCGGAACGACCGTCTGACTCAGCGTCGCTTCGCGCAGTGCCTTGCGGATCGACTCGGGTGCGATCGGCTCACCCT
This sequence comes from uncultured Myxococcaceae bacterium, assembly GCA_964403915.1. GTDB lineage: Bacteria > Myxococcota_A > UBA9160 > UBA9160 > UBA9160 > MYXO. Next base: position 2,142 of record CAYOIG010000462.1, on the reverse strand, counting down.
CGAGGTAACGGGCCATGAGCGCTTCGTCGAAATCGGCCGCCGCCTCGATCACGCGCTCCCGACACTCGGCGACCGCCGGCAGCAGGGCCTCGGGGACTTCGGCCTCGGTGTAATCGGCGCCGAGGCTGGCGTCGTCCCAGTAGATCGCCCGCTCGCGAACGACGTCCACCACGCCACGAAATCCGTCCTCGCTGCCAACCGGTATCTGGATCGGGACCGGGTTCGCTCCGAGGCGGTCGCGCATCATCGACACCACGCGCGGGAAGTCGGCACCGACACGGTCCATCTTGTTGACGAAGGCGATGCGCGGAACGCGGTATTTGTCGGCCTGGCGCCAGACCGTCTCCGACTGGGGCTCCACCCCACCCACGCCACAGAACACCCCCACCGCGCCGTCCAGCACGCGCAGTGAGCGCTCCACCTCGATTGTGAAATCGACGTGGCCCGGTGTGTCGATGATGTTGATGCGGTGATCCTTCCAGAAGCAGGTCGTCGCGGCCGACGTGATCGTGATTCCGCGCTCCTGCTCCTGCTCCATCCAGTCCATCGTGGCGGATCCCTCGTGGACCTCGCCCATCTTGTAGTTCACGCCCGTGTAGTAGAGGATCCGCTCGGTCGTCGTTGTCTTCCCGGCATCGATGTGCGCCATGATGCCGATGTTTCGAACTCTCTCGAGCGGTGTGCTGCGGGCCATGAGCCGTGCTCGCGCGGGCCGAAGCCCGCCCCTCTCACCAGCGATAGTGCGCGAACGCCTTGTTGGCGTCCGCCATGCGATGCGTCTCTTCGCGCTTGCGCACCGTCTCGCCCCGCTCGTTCGCGGCGTCGATGATCTCGTTCGCGAGCTTGTCGCGCATGCTCTTCCCGTCCCGCGACCGCGCGTACTGGACCAGCCAGCGCATGGCGAGCGACGTCGCGCGCTCGGGCCGGACCTCGATCGGGACCTGGTAGGTCGCACCGCCGACGCGCCGCGACTTGACCTCGATGCGCGGCCGCGCGTTCTCGAGCGCGCGGCGGAACATCGCCATCGGGTCGTTTCGGGTCTTCGTTTCGATGATCTCGAAGGCTCCGTAGACGATCTGCTCGGCCGTGCTCTTCTTTCCGTCGTGCATGATGATGTTCATGAAGCGGGCCACCTGGCGGTCGGCGTAGCGCGGATCCGGCAGCAGCTTTCGCTTTTCCACCACACGTCGTCTGGGCATCGCGATCAAAGCCTCGAGCCCGGGAAGGAGTTCCCGGATAAATGGACCGGCGGCCGGCCGGGCTTCCTCTCGCCCAACCGGCCGCCGGTTCGGATTCTCACTTGGGTCGTTTCGCTCCGTACTTCGATCGGCTCTGCTGCCGGTTCGAAACGCCCGTCGAGTCCAGCGTCCCTCGCACGATGTGATAGCGGACGCCCGGAAGGTCCTTCACGCGGCCGCCGCGGACGAGCACGACGGAGTGCTCCTGCAGCTGGTGGCCTTCTCCCGGAATGTAGGCGTTCACCTCGCGCCCGTTCGTGAGCCGGACGCGCGCCACCTTGCGCAGCGCCGAGTTCGGCTTCTTCGGTGTCGCCGTGAACACGCGCAGACACACCCCCCGTCGCTGGGGGGAGGCCTCGAGGTCCGGCGCCTTCGATTTCTTTCGATTGCGCACGCGACCGAGGCGCACGAGCTGCTGCACGGTAGGCATGAGGACTCCCAAAGAACGAAGAACCGAAACCGAAACACACGCGGCCCCGTCACCGCCTACCCGCGACAGCACTGGCGTAGGGGAATCACACGAGCGAGGCCCCAGTGGCCAACGTGCACCCCGGGGCGAGCCGCGAGAGCAGGGGACCGGAAAAGCCGGGGCAGGATACCGACCCCAAAAAACCTGTCAACACCCGGGCTTGGGCGACCTAGCCGCCCGTTCCCGGGTGCGTCGCTTCAGCTCTCGAGCCCCCTGGGGGGAGAGGCCGGAGCGGCCATCAGGCCCTCAGCCGGGCCGGCGCCAGCACGCCCCTGCTGCCCCGCATCCTCCTCCTCGAGCGCGTCGAGAGCCCCTTCCGGAGCCTCGATCTGGATCCCGATGTTCTTGTACCGGGCCAGACCCGTCCCCGCCGGAATCAGGCGGCCCATGATGACGTTCTCCTTGAGACCGTTGAGGTGATCGGTCTTGCCCCAG
>CAYOIG010000461.1:0-1653 GCA_964403915.1 uncultured Myxococcaceae bacterium | reverse complement strand
CCGGGGTCTTCCTCGAGGTGCGCGAGCGGGGCGAGGGACCGCTCGTGCTGCTGCTCCCGGGCTTCGGCAGCGACCTGTCCACGTTCGCCCGGCTCCTGCCGTCGCTGGCGCGCACCCATCGCGTGCGTGCCGTGAACCTCCGAGGAGTCGGTCTCTCGGACGCTCCGGGCGACGGCCCCCTCGACCTAGAGACGTTCGTCGCCGATGCCGCCGCGCTCGCCGGGGACGGCGCGCACGTCGTCGGCGCGAGTCTCGGCGCGGCCGTCGCGCTGCGTCTCGCCCTCGCGCATCCCGGGCGCGTCCGCTCGCTCGTGCTGCTCACGCCCGCGCTCGTTCCGGGAGGGCGGCTTCGCGCCGTGGTCGCGTCGTGGGAACGGCTCGCTGCGCGGCTCTCTCCCGAGGATCTCGGCCATGCGCTCGTGCCCTGGCTCTTCTCGTCGCGCTTTCTCGAGGATGATTCGCGCCGCGAGCGCGCCGTGCAGGGCTTCGCGGAGGCCGCCGTGCGAGTTCCGGCCGACACCATTCGGCGTATGGCGGCCGGGCTGCACGCATTTGCGGGCTTCTCGCGCCAGGAGCTCGCGCGCGTGGTCGCGCCGACGCTGGTCGTGGAGGCGGAGGAGGACCTGCTGACGCCGCCTGCGGAGGCCCTCGCCGGCGCGATTCCCGGAGCCAGGCGGGTCAGGATCGCCGGAAGCGGACACGCCGTTACTCTCGAAGCGGGCGGGGCCGTCGATGCCGCGCTGCGCGAGCATCTCGCCGGCATGGCAGGAGGCAGACCGATGGAGCAGGGGAGTGCGAAGCGGGTGGAGAAGCCCTGGGGGCACGAGCTGATCTGGGCCCACACGGATCGCTACGTCGGCAAGATGCTCGTGATCGAGGCCGGCAAGCGGCTCTCGCTCCAGTATCACGAGCGCAAGGACGAGTCGGTGCTGGTGATCCGGGGCCGGCTTCGCCTCGAGCTCGAGGACGACGACGGCGTTCTCGCGGCGCACGAGCTCGGACCGGGAGAGCACCGGCGCATCCCGACGGGGCGAAGACACCGCTTCTCGGGCATCGAGCGCGTCGAGCTGGTCGAGGTATCGACGCCGGAGCTCGACGACGTGGTGCGGATCAGCGACGACTTCGGGCGCGAGGGCACGTCCGAGGCATGACTGCGAGTCCGCATTCCGGCGTCTTCATTTCGACCTCTTACGGTTCTGATTCAGGTTTGCTTCCGCGGGCTTTCGACGCATCGCGGCGCCTTGACGCGACCCCTTCGAAGTAGTAACTACCGCGCGTCGTCGGGCGGCTCCCGCACTCCGACCTCGGCGAAATGTCCATAGCAACCGTCGGAGGCTGGCCGGCTTGCCTGCCAGTGACGACCGGCACCAGAGGGGGCCCGCGCTCCGCATGAGCTGGCGATCGCTCCATCCGTCTCGTCCCAACGCCGTGCCCGTCCTGCTCGCGAGCCTGATGTGTGTCGCGGTGTCGGCGCTCGTGTTACCGCGCGAAGCGGCCGCCCAGATCAAGTCTTCGGAGGCCGCCTACGAGGCCCAGAAGCTGGCGTCGGACCCCGCTCTCCCGGGGCCGAATCAGCCGATCCCGTTCAGTCACGCCCTGCACGCCGGCAGCTACAAGATCGAATGCCTGTATTGCCACACGGGAACGGATCGC
>CAYOIG010000460.1:0-5184 GCA_964403915.1 uncultured Myxococcaceae bacterium | reverse complement strand
AGCAGCGTGGCCAGCGTGCGCGTGAAGCGTGAGATGGCGAGCGTTCGTGAGACGCGGCCGACGACCGGGAGCCGCAGCCGCGTGCGGTCGAACCAGGCGCGCCCGGCCGGCGTCTTCACGAGGGCCCGGAAGCCGAAGCCGAGCGCCACGCCCCCCGCGAGGATGGCCCACCACCACTGCCGGGCGAAGTGCGAGCCCGAGATGATGATGCGCGTGTAGATCGGCAGGGGCTGGTTGAGGCTCTTCAGCAGCTCGGCGATCTGGGGCAGCACGAAGACCACCAGGGCCGCCACCACCACCAGGGCGAAGCCGAACATCACGGCGGGGTAGATCAGGATCGATCCCACCTTGTTGCGAAGGCGCACCTGGCTCTCGAGATACTCGGCGAGGCGAGCGAGCACCGTCTCGAGGGCGCCGCCGGTCTCGCCGGCGCGCACCATGCCGACGTAGAGATCCGAGAAGGGCCCCGTGTTCGCCATGGCGTCGGCCAGCGAGCTGCCCTGGTTCACGCGGTCGCGGATCTGCCCGATCACCGACTTGAGCCGCGGGTTCTCGCACTGCTGGCTGAGGGCCGCCAGCGCCTCGACGAGCGGGATGCCAGCGCCCACCAGCGTCGAGAGCTGCCGCGTGGCCAGCGAGACGTCCATCTGCGAGATGCGGCGCAGCGATGCGAGCGAGAAGGAGGAGCCGCCCGAGGCGGCGCGCTCGGCCTTCGTTCCGGGCGCCGAGCCCTCGGCGAGATCCGTGACGAAGACGCCGTCGCGCCGGAGCTTCGTCCGGGCAGCGCGCAGATTCTCGGCGTCGACGAAGCCCCGGAGGGTCTTTCCGGCCGCGTTCGCGCCCTTGTAGGTGTAGACCGGCATCAGATCTGGGCGACGCCGCCCTCGTCCTCGGTGGCGCGCAGCACCTCGGCGAGCGAGGTCTGGCCCGACAGCACCTTGCGCGCGCCGTCCGCGCGCAGCGAGTGCATGCCCTTGTCCATCGCCTTGCGCTTGATGGTCTTGGAGTCGGTGTTGTTGGTCACGAGCGCGCGGATCTCGTCGTCGATCAGCATCAGCTCGAAGATGCCGAGACGCCCGCGGTAGCCCGTGTGATTGCAGTGCTCGCAGCCCGTCGGGCGGTAGATGCGCACCGCGCCGCCGCGAGAGCGGATGCCGATCTCGGCGAGCTGGTCGGGCGTGGGCTCCCAGGCCTCCTTGCAGCGGGGGCAGAGCACGCGGATCAGGCGCTGGGCCAGGACGGCCACCAGCGACGACGCGACGAGATACGGCTCGACCCCCATGTCGACCAGACGCGTGATGGCGCTCGGCGCGTCGATGGTGTGCAGCGTCGAGAAGACCAGGTGGCCGGTGAGCGAGGCCTGGATCGCGATCTCGGCGGTTTCGAGGTCGCGGATCTCGCCCACCAGGATGACGTTCGGATCCTGCCGCAGGACCGAGCGCAGGCCGCCGGCAAAGGTGAGGCCGATCTTCGGGTTGACCTCGATCTGGCCCGTTCCCGGGAGCTGGATCTCGACCGGGTCTTCGATCGTGATGATGCTGCGGTCGGCGGTGTTGATGCGGGAGAGGGCGCCGTAGAGCGTCGTGGTCTTGCCGCTGCCGGTGGGGCCGGTCACCAGCACGATGCCGTTCGGGCGCGCGATCAGCTTCTCCCAGACCTGGAGCTGGGCCTCGTTGAAGCCGAGCTTCGCGAGGTCGAGCATCTCGGTCGTGCGCGGGAGAAGGCGCATCACCACGCGCTCGCCGTGGGCCACCGGGACGGTCGAGAGCCGCACGTCGTAGTCGCGGCCGGCGATCTTGAGACGAATGCGGCCGTCCTGCGGCAGCCGCTTCTCGGCGATGTTGAGCCCGCCCATGATCTTGATGCGCGAGGTGATGCTCGACTGGATCGCGCGCGGCAGGGGATGCATCGGCTCGTAGAGCAGGTCGTCGATGCGGAAGCGCACGCGGATATCGCGCTCGAAGGGCTCGAGGTGGATGTCGCTGGCGCGCTCCTTCACGGCCTGCTGCAGCAGCGAGTTGACGAGCTTGATGATCGGGGCCTCGTCGGAGGCCTCGAGCAGATCCTGGGGCTCCTGGCTCGAGAGCTCCTGGGCGAGGGCTTCGAGGTCGGTGACGGCGTCCGAAGCGAGGGCCGCTGCGGAGCCCCCGACGCCGCGGTCGTAGACCTGGTTGATGGCGGCGAGGATGGTCCGCTCGCTCGCGAGCTCCCCCTCGATCTCGGCGCCCTCGAAGAGCAGGCGCAGGTCGTCGAGCGGCGCGGTCTCGAAAGGGTCCGAGATCGCGACGTGCAGCGCCCCGAACGCGTCGCGGGAGAGGGGCAGCAGCTTGTGGGTCTTGGCGAAGCCGATCGGCACGCGGCCCACCAGCTCCTCGTCCACGTCTTCGGGCCGGATCTCGCGGCGCACGCGCAGGGCGAGCTGCTGGCCGAGGGCGTCGAGCAGCTCTTCCTCCGTGAGGGCGCCGTCCTCGACGAGCAGCTCGAGCAGGCGCCCGCCGCTCTCGGCCTGCCGCCGGTGGGCGGCGTCGAGCTGCTCGGGCGTAAGACGCGTGCCGCGCAGCAGCATCTCGCCGAGATCGAGACGCTCGGCCTGGACGCCCTGCAGCGGCTGCGTGGGCTGCGTGCTCACGGCGCGGCTCCGCCGCCGCCGGCCTCGAGCTGGATCACCGTGGGCGAGAGGCCGTAGCCGCGGCGCACGGCGTCTGCCACCCGACTCGCCTGCTCCGTCGTCTCGTAGGGGCCGAGGCGCAGCTCGTAGAAGAGGGCGCCGCCCTGCTGGTTCGAGAGCAGGGTGCCGTCGTAGCCGGCATCGACCAGCTCCGTGAGCTGCGTGCGCGCGGCGCTCTCGGAGCGGAAGATCGCGGCGAGCACGCCCCATTTCGGGCCCTGCTCGGTGGCGCTCTCTTCCTTCTCGCGGCGCTCGCGCTCGGCCGCCTGCTGCGTCTCGATCTCGCTCATGCGCTCCAGCGGGTAGCGCTTCGAGAGCTGCTGGAGCTCGTCGCGCACTGCGTTGCCGCTGTAGTCGGGCGGCTCGTAGGGGACGCCCTTCGCCGCGGCCTCCTCGCGGCGGGCGTCTTCCTCCTCGAGCTGGTCTTTCGTCTGCGAGATGCCCTGCGCCGACTCGCGGTGGAACTCCTCGCGTTTGCGAATCGACTGCTGCTCGAGATCGGCGGCGTTGCGAACGATGTGCGGCGTCAGAAAGACCAGCAGGTTGATCTTCTGCAGCGTGTCGGTGGTGCTCTTGAAGGCCCAGCCGAGGAAGGGGATGTCGCCCAGCCAGGGCACCTTGTTCTCGGTGTTCTGCTGGTTATTGTCGAGCAGGCCGCCGATCACGACGGTCTCGCCATCCGAGACGACGACGTTGTTCTCGATCTTGCGGCTCGAGAGCGGAACGCCGACCTGGCTCGGGTCGCCGGTGTCGGCGATCAGGCCCCGGTTGATGTTGGTGATCTCCTGGAAGATCTTGAGGCGCAGCGTGTCGCCCTCGGAGATCTGCGGCGTGACGCGCAGCGTGATGCCGATGTCCTGGCGCTCGACGTTCACCGAGGTGGCGAGGTCTCCGGTGGCGTTGGTGACGCCCGAGGCCGACTGCACGCGGCTCGAGATGATCGGGATGTTGTTGCCGACCTTGATCTCGGCCTCCTCGTTGTCGGAGGTGAGGATGTGCGGCGCGGAGAGGATGTTGGCGTTGTTGAGGTTCTCGGAGGCGCGCAGGATGCCTTCGATGAGGGAGCCGCCGATCGCCGCGCCGGCACCCCATGGCGTGAGCGTTGTCGCGTCGGCGGCATAGCGGAGGCTGTTCTTGGCCGCGACGTCGAGCAGATTGCTGAGGATGCTGTCGGTCACAATGCCGCTGGCACCGGCGGCGGCCGTCGCGCTGGAATCACTACCGGATCCGAAGACCGTGGGCCGGCCCGCTGAGTCGGTGAGCGATGCCACTGTGAGATTGGTGTCGCCCACGTGCCGGTAAAGGCCGTTCAGCCCAAGCTGCTGGTTGTTGCTGACCGCGACCTCCATGATGAGGGCCTCGACCATCACCTGCGGCCGGCGGATGTCGAGCTTCTCGATCACCTGCTTCGCGGTCGCGAAGCCCTCCTGGCTGGCCTGGATGATGAGCGCGTTGGTGGGCTTGTCGGCCGTGATCGAGACGCCTTCGGCGAGCTCGGTCACCGCCGCGCGCAGGGCCTGCGCGGCCGCGGGGCCGAGGCCGGGTGACTGCGCCGCGCCGCCCGCGCCGCTCTTGGGCGCCGCGGGCTGGCCGGAGATCACGGCGTTCAGCGTCTCGGCCAGCTCCTCGGCGTCTGCGTTCTTGAGGTAGTAGACGTGGATGCGTCCGCCGCCCGTCACGGGCACGTCGAGCTTGGCCACCAGGCGCCGGATGTCTTCGATGCGCGTGCGCGATGAGAGCACGATCAGCGAGTTGGTGCGCGCGTCGGTGATGATGCGCACGCGATCCCGCTGCTGCTCGCCACCGGGCAGCCCCGTGGCCGGCGTCGGGATGCCGGGCACCTGCGGCTGCGTGCGCTGCCGGGCCGAGCGCAGCGCCGAGGCGCCGCTGCCGCCGGTCGACGAGATCTCGCCGCCGTAGATGTCGGCGATCTGCTGGGCCAGCGTCGCGGCGTCGGCGTGGAGCACCTTGAGCAGCGTCAGCTCTTCCTTGAAGGTCTCGATGTCGATGGCGGCGATGATCGAGAGGATGCGCCGGATGTTGGCGGCCGAGTCGGTGAGGATGATGGTGTTGGTGGGCGGGTAGGAGAGCAGCGCCGCGTCCTTCGAGACCAGGGGCTTGAGCGAGTTCGAGATGGCGTCGGCGTCGATGTACTTGAGCGGGATGAGCCGCGTGACGAAGGTGTCGATGTCGGGCGTCGGCGTGGGCGCCGGCACGGTGTCGATCGCCGACTCCTTCGCGTCGCGAACGGGAACGATCTTGATCGAGCCGCCGGGGCCCATCACCGTCGTGAAGCCCTTGACGTTCAGCACCGACTCGAAGACGGTGTAGGCCTGCGCTGCCGGGATGCGTGTGGGCGAGACGATCGTGACGCGGCCGCGCACGCGGTCGTCGTAGATGAAGTTCTTGTTCGTGAGCTTCGCGATCGCGTCGATCACGACGGCCAGCTCGACGTGGTTGAAGTCGAGCGCATACAGATCGCTGTCGACCGGCGTGACGCCGCCCGAGCCGTCCGC
>CAYOIG010000459.1:0-4790 GCA_964403915.1 uncultured Myxococcaceae bacterium | reverse complement strand
TCGATCTGGCCCGAGGCGTAGGCGCTGTTGTTCGCGATGAAGCCGACCACGTGCCCGCCGAGGCGCCCGAAGGCCGTGACCGCGTTCTTCGCGCGGTCGGGCTGGATCTCGAAATAGTCGCCATGGTCGCAGGTGCGCTCGATCAGGATGCGCACGTCGAACGGCGTGTTGAAGCCCGTCGGCGAGTTGAACGCCTTGCGCAGTAGCGTGTCGATCTCGGTCGTCGGACGGTCGGCAGGGTCGCTGGTGCGCTGCCAGGGGGGCATCACCCGGCTCGAGTCCGGCAGGTAGGAGAGCAGCCGCTGCGCCGTGCGCAGGGCCCCCACCTCGTCCGTGACGGTGAGGTCCACGACGCCGCTGGCGCTGTGGACCTTGGGGCCGCCGAGGTCGTCCGGCGTCACGTCCTCGCCGAGCACGCTCTTGACGACGCCAGGTCCCGTGAGTCCGAAGAAGGTCGCCGAGGGCTGGATCATGAAGCTGCCCTGGCGGGGCAGGTAGGCGCCGCCGCCGGCGTTGAAGCCGAACATGCACATGATGCTCGGCACCACGCCAGAGACCTTGCGCAGCGCCGTGAAGGCCTCGGAGTAGCCGTCGAGGCCCCCCACGCCTGCCGGCACGAAGGCACCGGCGGAGTCGTTCATGCCGAGGAGCGGGATGCCGCGGTTTCCCGCCAGATAGATGAGGTTGGCGAGCTTGCGGCCGTTGGTGGCGTCCATGGAGCCGGCACGCACCGTGAAGTCGTGACCGTAGATGGCGACGTCGCGGCCGTGGATCTGGGTCACGACGGTCACGATCGAGGCACCGTCGAGGCTCTTGCCCCAGTTCTGCCAGAGCACGGTCGGCCGGGCGCCCGGATCCTGGAGCACATCGATGCGCTCCCAGACCGTCATCCGGTCCTTGGCATGCTGGCGCAGGATCTGGACCGGGCCGGCCGCCACGAACGGCTTGCGGCGCAGCTCCGCTCCCTCCCGCAGCGCCTCGTCGTAGGGCCCCGCCGGTCCGCGATCCTGCGGAGGCGCGGACTCGGGAGCCTCGGAGGTCAAGGGGTCGTCGAGGGCGGGGACGACGGGGTTCGCGCTCTTCATGCCGGGCCAGACTCTAGCGAGCCCGGCGCCGATCGGCGGGGCCAAGGCCGCCGCCCCCGCGGGAAATGGCAGGCGCCGCTACCGGCGCCTGCCACACTTCTCACAGCATGCGGATCCGTCCCCCTCACTCTGCCGAGATCGATGTGGTCGTGGAAGTGTGGAACGCCACCAAGCGACATACCTACGACTTCCTGCCGCTCGAGCAGGGCCGCACTCTCGAAGAAGACGGTGCGTTCTTTCGCGCGCACGTCCTGCCGCGCTGCGACCTCTGGGTCGCGGAAGAGGCCGGGAAGATTCTCGGCTTCATGGCCCTCGACGGCAGCTACGTCGATCGGCTCTATGTGCGTCCCGACGCGCAGCGCCGGGGAGTCGGCCTTGCGCTGCTCCTGAAGGCGCAGGCCCGGTCGCCGCTGGGTCTCGAGCTCCACACCCACCAGAAGAACGCGAAGGCGCGAGCGTTCTACGAGAAGCACGGGCTGCGCGTCGTACGCTTCGGCGTGAGCCCTCCCCCCGAGAGCGAGCCCGACGTCGAGTATCACTGGCGGCCCTGCACGGCCACGCCGGACTGACGCGGCCGATTTCACGGGCTCGCAGGCGCAGTCGTCTCCGGAATGGCGGCGAGCCCCTGGGGCGGGGAGGCATTCACGAGCAGGCCGGCGCGGCAGCGTACGCGTGCTGGAGCGAACGTGCGTCCGGGCTTGCTCGCCCGCAGCAGATACTCACCCGGCGGCACGTTCACGAAGGCCACACCGCCGTCTTCCGAGGTCTCGGCCAGCGTGTGGTCCGGGAGGACGATGCCGTTCGGGTAGAGCTGGAAGTAGACGGGGCCCGATTCCGCCGGGAGCGGAGGCTCGATCGTGACCGTCGCCCCGGCGTCGCCATGCGTCGGGTAGGGGCCGTAGAGAGAGGCTCCCGGGCGCGTCACGGTGCTCGCGATCTGGCAGCGCTGCGGATCGGGCTGGATGCCGATCACCGCCGCGAGCAGACCGAAGATCGGCAGCGGTGGTGTCTGGAGCGTCACGCGGTCGAGGCCATCGGGGCCGAGTGCGAGGGTCGCCGTCTGGGTCGCGGCGTAGTCCGGGTGCGAGAGCAGCAGCGTCGCGGGCCCGGCCGGGACGCCCTCGAACGAGAACGCCCCTCCCTCTCCCGACACGGTCTGGTGTTCGGGATGCTCGACGATCGAGAGCTGCGCCCCGGCGAGCCGCCCTTCGCCGGGGGCGAAGATGAAGACGTCGCCGCTGATGCGTACGCGGGGAGGCTCGAGCCGCGCGGGAGCGTCGAGCCAGAGGAGATAGGCCCAGTGCCGCTCGATCGCGAAGCGCTCGCCGCTCTCACGGCCTGCACTGCGCAGGGTCTCGACCCAGCGCTCGCTCTCGGAAAGCCAGGTCTGGATGGTCGCGGAGCGCGACGGGCTCAGCGTCTCGAGCAGCGTTCCCGAATCGAGATCCGCCGCTGCGCAGGGCATCCGCAAAATGCTCCAGCCCGCGGGCAGATCGATGGGTGCGCAGTGCGGTGCGCCAGCCTCGTCCGCGCCGGGAACGCAGGCCGCGCCCAGGCTCGCGGCGGCGAGCGCGGCCAGTGCAAGACGTGCGCGGCGTATCATGCCCATCAGCGCCCCGGGCTGCCGAGCTCTTCGAGGATCGCGACCATGGCCTGCGCGCCGCGCTCGAGGTTCTTGATCGAGACGCGCTCGTTGGGGCCGTGGATGCCGAGGCTCTCGCGGGGCGGCAGCCAGCGCGGCACGAAGCCGTAGGACGTGATTCCGAGAGTCCTGAAGTAGTGCGCGTCGGTGAAGCCCGCGATGGCGCGCGGCACCACGACGGCACTGGGATCGAGGCGGCCCGCCACGCGCTGGACGGCGCGGAACAGCTCGGTGTCGACGGGAGAGCTGGACCCGGTGTCGAAGGCGAGCAGCGTTTCGACCTCGATGCGCGGATCGCCGATGACGTCGACGATCTCCGATCGGAACTCGCTGCAGCTCTCACCGGGCAGCAGGCGTGCATCGAGATGCGCCGCGGCCTCGAGGGGCATTACGTTGGTCTGTGTACCGCCCTCCAGTACGGTGATCGCCACCGTGTTGCGAACGAGCGCATTCTGGCCGCGGTCGGCGAGGAAGCGGCCGCGGAACGCCGGGTCGAAGTCGAGCCAGAAGGCGAGATCCGAGAGCTGCTTGCGGTCCTCGTCGCGTGCGTACGGGGCGAGCGAGGTGAACATGCGCGCTACCTCGGGTACGACGCGGTAGTCGCTCTCGAAGTTCCGGATCCTCTCGAGCGCGCCGATCAGCCGCGGCACGGCCGCGTCGCGCGGCTCGCTCGAGCTGTGGCCGGGGGTGCCGCGCGCCGTGACGCGTAACCAGCACGGGGTCTTCTCCGTCACGGCGACACCCCAGAGCGTGGGCATGGGCGGCTCGCTCTCGAGGATTCCGCCGCCCTCGGTGAGGAGGAACTCGGCGTCCTGCAGCAGCAGGCGGCGCTCGCGTGCGATGTAGCCGGCGCCCTGCTGCCCACCCGTCTCCTCGTCGGGCGTCGCCAGCAGGATGACGTCCCGCTCGAGCGGCGTGTCGCGCCGGGCGATCTCGAGCAGGGCGAGGAGCTGCACCACGGTGATTCCCTTGGCGTCGAGGGCGCCGCGCCCAACGACGTAGCCCCCCCCGACCAGCCCGTCGAAAGGCGGCACCACCCATTCGGAGGGGCTCGCCGGCACCACGTCGAGATGGGAATGCAGGATCACCGGGCGCTTCCGGCCACTGCCACGCACCCGCGCCCACACGGCTGCGCGTCCGGCGGGCGATCCGTTCGACGGCGTGTCGATCACGTCCGCCTCGATCCCCTCCTTCTTCAGCACACCCACCAGGAACTCCGCCAGCGGTCGCTCGTCGCCGGGCGGGTTCACGGTCTTGAAGCGGATTGCGCGCGAGAGGAGCTGCGAGGCCGCCGCGCCCGGCTCCTTTTCGAAGTCCGGCAGGTCCGTGCCCTCGAAGGGCCAGACTGCGCCGGCTGGCGCCGCGTGCAACGCGATCAGCGTGGCCACCAGCGCTGCCCACGGCCCGGCGCCTCGGCCGGGCGGGGATGCCTTCCCTGCCTGCGTGCTGCCGTTGCGAATCAGGGAAATCCCCGGAAGGGACCGGAAGCGACCCGCAGGAAAGAGCTGTAGGGATTTGCCACCTCAAGGGATTGTGCAGGCGGCCGAAGAGAAAATTGTCTGAGGACTGTGACGACCATCACAGTCTTATGGCTGCAAGATCCGTATCTACCGGAAGACCTGCGCACGGTCTGATCAGTATATCCCCCCGTCGGTTACCAGCAGGGGAGCGCCATGAAAATCGGACGGAAAACGGGCCTCTTGGGAAAGCTGGAAGAGGTTCGGATGCGGCTGGGCGTGCCCCTGCCGGCGACGCTTGCGGCCGCCGTGGCCCTCGGGGGGACTGTACTTCCGTCGTCGTTCGCACCGGTAGCGCCCTCCTCCCCTGTGCCGTCCGCGGCTGCGCCTGCTCCGGCACGCACGGATGCAGAGCTCGCGCTCCGGGCGAGTGCTCCCGGCCCCGCAGTCGTCGATCTCGCCTCTCTCTCGCCGTCCTCGCCCGCTTCGTCCACTCCCGCGGCCTCGCCGCAGCCGCAGGCTCCGGCCGAGGCGCTGGTGACCAGTGGTGTCATCCCGTCGCGCGGCACCCTGGCGCAGTCACTGCACGCCAGTGGCATCCGGCCT
>CAYOIG010000458.1:0-5010 GCA_964403915.1 uncultured Myxococcaceae bacterium | reverse complement strand
GAGGATCTCGGCCACGGCGCTCGGAATGCCGCCGATGCCGGTCTGCAGCGTCGCGCCGTCGGGAACGTAGCGGCTCGCGAAGCTGGCGATGGCGCGCTCCTGTTCGTCGGGCGGATGGTCCGGGAGCTCGAAGATCGGAGCGTCGCTCTCGACGAGCACGTCGACGTGGTCCATGTGAATGGCGTGAGGATGCTCGGGCGGCATTCCCATCGTTCGCGGCACACGCGGATTGATCTCCACCACGAGCAGCCGTTCGGGATCGCGCGCGACGGCGAAGAGCTCCTCGACGCCCGCGCCCGCGTGCAGGCCGAAGGAGATCATGCCCTTCTCGTCGGGCGGAGCCGCCATCACGGCGAGCACGCGCGGACGAAAATCGCGCACGATGTGAGAGAAGCGACGGAAGTCGGCCGGCACGAACTGCACGTCGAAGCCCGACTGGCGGAGCCCCCGCTCGACGGGCCCGAAGAAGCCGGAGCGGAGCTGGACGCCGCGCCGCGTGAAGACCTTGAAGAGCCCGGTGAGCAGCGCGCCGAAGACCCGCAGGTCTTCGAAGTCGTCACGCTCGCCGAGCGCGTGCAGGAAGGCCGCCGGCTGCCCCGGACCGAGCGGGACGGCGAGCCGGTCGCGGGGTCGGATCAGGGCCGCGGCCTCGGCGGGAGTGCATCGCTTCGGGGTCGCGGGGCGGTTCATGAGAAGCCCGACGATACCGCCCGGGCCCGGCCCCTGCCCGCACATCCGCGCGATTCCTGCCCGCCCGGCGCGCCCGCGGTCTAGAATCCCGGCATGCCGCCGCGCCCCCATGTCGAGGAGCCCGCCTGGCCCCGCACCGAGGGCGCCACGCCGCCGCGCGTGGTCTTCCTGCTCGACGCGTCGAGCGCGCTCGAGCGCCGGCTGCTCGGCGACTGGATCCTGCGCCACCGCCCGCCCGGAGTAGACCCTGCCAGCGAGGAGGCCGTCTCGATCCCGCCCTCGCGCCGCGGCCGCCGGCGGGCCCTCGATCCACGCCTCGAAGCGGCCCTCGCCGACCCGCGCGACGCGCTCCTGGCGCCGCTGCGCGTCATCTGGCGCCCCCCGCTGATCGACGGCGTGCGCGCAGTGCGGCTGCGCCATCTGCTGACCTTCGGAGACCCCCGCGATCCGAGCACGCTGCGGCAGCACTGGCTGATCCGGCGCCGTCCGGAACGCTGCTGGATCGTGGCCGGCGAGCCCGCTCGTGTGTCGGAGCTGCGCGAACGGTGGCGCAAGGCCACGGAGGGCGACCAGACTGCGACACAGGGTCTCGCCGAGTTCGTGGCCCACCAGGCCCAGCTCTCGCTCGAGCGGGCGGAGCGCCGGCTGCGCGGCCAGCAGTACAAGGTGCCGCGTCTGGTCCACCACGACGTGCTCGGCCGCGTGGCGTTCCGGGGCGGCGTCGCCCGGCTGGCCCGTGAGCTCGGCCGCAGCGAGGAGTCGGTACTGCGGGAGGCGGCGCGCAATCTGCGCGAGATCGCCGCCACCCACTCGGCCTACGTGATCGATCTCGCGGCGCGCCTGATCCGCCTGCTCTACACGCGCGGCTACAGCGAGACCCTGCACTACGACCGCGAGCAGCTGCGCCAGCTCTACGCCCTCGCCCAGCGTTATCCGGTGGTGTTCCTGCCCTCGCACAAGTCGAACCTCGACCATCTGGTGCTGCAATACGCCCTGTTCGAGAACGGGCTGCCGCCCAACCACACCGCGGGCGGCATCAACATGAACTTCTTTCCGGTCGGCCCGCTGGTGCGCCGCAGCGGCGTCTTCTTCATCCGCCGCACGTTCAAGGATCAGCCGATCTACAAGTTCGTGCTGCGCAGCTACGTCGACTACCTGATCGAGAAGCGATTCTCCCTCGAGTGGTACGTCGAGGGCGGGCGCTCGCGGTCGGGGAAGCTGCTGCCGCCGCGTATGGGCCTCATGACGTACGTCGTCGACTCCTTCCGGCGCGGCAAGAGCGAGGATGTCTACCTGCTACCGGTCTCCATCGCCTACGACCAGATCACGGACGTCGGCGACTACGCGGCCGAGCAGCGCGGCGCCCGCAAGGAGCGCGAGAGCTTCCGCTGGTTCCTGCGGATCCTGCGGCGCCTGCGCGGGCGCTACGGCGCGATCCACCTGCGCTTCGGCGAGCCGCTCTCGCTGGCGCGAGCACTCGGCCACGGCCCGGGCGTCGAGGAGACGCGCGAGGAGGAGAGCCTCGAGGTGCAAAAGCTGGCCTTCGAGGTCTGCGTGCGCATCAATCGCGCGACGCCGATCACACCGACCTCGCTGGTGACGCTGGCGCTGCTCGGCCGCGGCGATCGCGCCCTCGACACCGAGACGGTGGTCGAATCGCTGCGAAATCTTCTCTACTACGTGGAGCAGCGCAAGCTCCCGACCACGAGCGACCTGCAGCTCGATACCACGCAGTGCGTGCGCAGCGTGCTCGAGGAGCTGGTCGCGAGCGGGGTAGTCACCTGCTACGCGGAAGGGCCCGAGGCGGTCTTCGCGATCGGCGCCGACCAGCATCTGGCGGCAGCCTACTACCGGAACACGATCATCCACTTCTTCGTGAACGGCGCGATCGCCGAGCTCGCCCTGCTGCGCGCCGTGGAGGGCGATCCCGAAGATCGGGCGGCCGAGTTCTGGAACGCGGCCATGCGGCTGCGCGACCTGCTCAAGTTCGAGTTCTTCTTCGCAGAGAAGGAGGCATTCCGCGACGAGCTGCGCCAGGAGATCGCGGTGCACGACGGCGAATGGGAGTGGCGGCTCGGAAACGGGGCCACCGAGGCCCTCGCCCTGCTGCGGAAGTTCCGGCCCTTCCTCGCGCACCGCGTGCTGCGTCCCTTCGTCGAGGCCTATCGCGTCGTGGCCGACACGCTCGAGCGACGCCCGTACGACGCCCCGTTCGAGGCCGGCGCCTTCTTCGGCGAGTGCCAGGCCCGCGGCAAGCAGTACCTGCTGCAACGCCGGAGCCGCAGCGCCGAATCGGTCTCTCGCGTGCTCTACGAGACGGGCCTGAAGCTCGCCCGCAATCAGCGCCTCGTGGAGGCCGACGGCCCCGAGCTGGCCGAGCGCCGCGCTGCCTTCGCGGCCGAGATCCGCGAGCTGCTGCGGCGGATCGACGCCATCGACGCCATGGCCGCCGCGCGCATCGCCGGCCTCGTGCAGTAGACCGGCGCGGCTGCGAGGCACCATGACGACGATCTCGGCGACCCCGCGTCCGTCCGTCCCGATCCTGCGCTTCCTGGGCGCTGCCGGAACGGTGACGGGCAGCCGCTTTCTGCTCGACACGCCGCACGCGCGCGTGCTGGTCGACTGCGGTCTCTTCCAGGGCGAGAAGGCGCTTCGGCTGCGCAACTGGAGCGCGTTTCCGGTGGCGCCCGCATCGATCGATGCCGTCGTGCTGACCCACGCGCACGTAGACCACTCGGCCTATCTGCCCGCCCTCGTGAAGCAGGGCTTCCGCGGGCCGATCTTCGCCACCGCCGCCACGCGTGCGCTCTGCGACATCGTGCTCCCCGACAGCGGCCACCTGCAGGAAGAGGACGCGGCCTATGCCAATCGCAAGGGCTTCTCGAAGCATGTCCCCGCCCTGCCGCTCTACTCCGAGGCCGATGCGCAGCTGGCCCTCGAGCGCTTCCGCGAGACCTCCTTCGAGCAGGAGATCGAGGTCGCGGCCGGCGTGCGCGCGCGCTTCTCACGGGCAGGGCACATCCTCGGCTCCGCCAGCGTTACTCTCGCGCTGGACGGCGCGATCCCGCGCCGGCTCGTGGTGAGCGGCGATCTCGGTCGCGGCAATCATCCGCTGCTGCGCGATCCCGCAGCGCCGAGCGAGGCGGACGCAATCGTGATCGAGTCCACGTACGGCGACCGGCGACACCCCCCGGCGTCTTCCCTCGCCGCCTTCGAGGAGGCGATCGTTCGCACGGCCGGCCGCGGCGGCGCGGTGGTGATCCCGGCCTTCGCCGTGGATCGCACGGAGGTGATCCTGCTCGAGCTGCGACGCCTCGCGCGCGCAGGCCGCATTCCGCAGCTGCCCGTCTACGTCGACAGCCCGATGGCGCTCGCGGCGCTCTCGGTCTACCGGGCCGCCATCGCCGGAGGCAGCGACGAGATCAGACCGGGGTTCGCGAGCGACGGCGATCCCTTCGATCCGGGACACCTCATCGAGGCCCACGGCGTCACCGAGTCGCGCGCCATCAACGATCAGCGCTTCCCGTGCATCATCATCTCGGCCTCGGGCATGGCTACGGGCGGGCGCGTGCTGCACCACCTCGCACACCGCCTGCCCGACGCGCGCAATACGGTGATCCTTCCCGGCTTCCAGGCCGCGGGCACGCGGGGCCGGAGCCTGCTCGACGGCGCCCGAACGGTGAAGCTCCTCGGGCGCTACGTCCCGGTGCGGGCGGAGATCCTCGACATCTCCGCCTTCTCGGTGCACGCCGACCAGGCCGAGCTGCTGGCGTGGCTGCGAAGCGCACCGAAGCCGCCCGGAATGGTCTACGTGGCGCACGGCGAGCCGGAGGCAGCCGGCGCTCTGTGCGATGCCATCGGGCGCGAGCTCGACTGGCCCGCGGCCGTGGCCCGCGACCTCGAGTGCGTCCGCCTCGACTGACGGTACCCTTCGGCCGCCGCCGCAACGGGTTGCAACGCAAGGAGCAGGCATGCGCGAAGAGCGTGACGAGATCCGGATCGAGGGCGACTGCGACCCGCGCTTCGCGCGCGTGCGGGAGGCGTTCGCCGAGGGCTTTCGCTCGAGAAGCGAGGTCGGCGCGGCGGTTTCGGTCTGCCTCGACGGCGAGGCCGTGGTCGACCTCTGGGCGGGCTCTGCCGATCAGGCACAGACACGGCCCTGGGAGCGCGACACGCTCGTCAACGTCTACTCGACGACCAAGGGCATGACTGCGCTCTGCGCGCACCGCCTGGTCGAGGAGGGGCGCCTCGATCTCGATGCGCCGGTGGCGCGCTACTGGCCCGAGTTCGGTGCGGCGGGCAAGACCGACATGCCGGTTC
>CAYOIG010000457.1:0-3804 GCA_964403915.1 uncultured Myxococcaceae bacterium | reverse complement strand
CGATGTCCCTGGCGGGCGGGTATTTTCGAAGCTCCTGAGAGAGGAGATGACCGACGAAGGCCTCGCCCGAGGGATCGGCCGTGACGGCTGCTCGTCCCGTCATGTGAACGCCCTTCGCAAGAAGAGCGATGCGCCCATCGGCCCGCGCATGCACCGCCTTGCGGATGAAGGCGAGCGTGGAGGTCACGACGACGGACCGGCCGCAAACGTAGGGCGTGACCGGCCATGCGACCGGGTGGCCCCGCCCATCGCGGTATGCGAAGACGGCAACGGGGGCCTCGTCGGCGGCATGCAGCGCCGGCGCTTCCGGAGGGGAGGGCATGCCAGGAAGAGAATGGCTCACGGCTGTTATATAACAGTTGTCGGATATACAGTCAAGGCTACTGGAGGGCGAGGGTGCCGAAGCTGGTCGATCATGATCTTCAGCGGGAGGAGCTGGCCGAGGCCGCATGCCGTGTGATTGCACGCGACGGCCTCGCGGGCGCAACTGTACGCCTGGTCGCGCAGGAGGCGCGCTGCTCCACGGGCCCTCTGGCTCACTATTTCCGGGGAAAGACGGACCTTCTGGTCCACGCGCTGCGCCACACGGCGGCGCAGGCCGGAAGCCGCATGATCGAACATCGGCGGCGCAAACGCGGCCTTGCGGCGCTCCGGGGCGTGCTGCGGGAGGCTCTGCCCCTCGACGCCGAACGCCGGGCGGAGTGGCGAGTCTGGCTCGCGTTTTGGGGGGGCGCCGCAGGAGACCGAGCCCTGGCTCGCGAGCAGGCGCAGCGCGATGCGGAGTGGCGGGCTCTCGTCGCGGACATCCTGAAGGAGGCGCGGCAAGCCGAGGAGATCCGGCCCGACGTGGACGCCATGCGCGAGGCGTCGGTTCTCCTGGCACTCGTCGATGGCATCGGCATCCAGGCCATGTTCGAGCCAGACCAGCGGAGTGCGACCTGGCAAGAGACCACGATCGATCGGTACCTCGCAGGCCTCGCGCGCCGGTAGCGGTTGGGGTGGATGTCCGCCGACCCGGGGTGGCGCCATCCGCCGCCGCCCCTGTTTCCCCGTGGCGGGCGCGGCGCCCGGCGGCCGGCTATTCAAGCGCTGAGGACGCTCATGCGCTGGCTCTCCGGAAGCTCCGATACGAGCGGCCTCCAGGCCGCCTTTTCTGCGGCCTCGGCCTCGATCCTGGGCCGACTCGAGGGCGCTCGGCCGGATCTCGTGCTGGCCTTCGTCTCGAGCGAGCACCGGGCGCGCTTCGGCCTGCTCCCCGAGCTCGTCGCCGAGACCTTCCCCGGGGCTCTCCTCATCGGCTGCAGTGCGGAGAGCGTGATCGGCGGAGGCCGCGAGATCGAAGAGAGGCCCGGTCTCTCGCTCACCGCGGCGGTGCTGCCGGGCGTCACGCTCCGGCCCTTCCAGGTGGGCCCGGATCTGCCCGAGCCCTCGGCATCGTCCGAGGTCTGGGAGCGGCTCGCCGGCACGCGCCCCGAAGAGGATCCCTCCTTCGTGCTGCTGGGCGACCCCTTCAGCATCGACGCCGAATCACTCGTCGCGGGCCTCGACCGGGCCTTCCCGCTCGCGAGCAAGGTGGGAGGGCTCGCGAGCGGCGGGCGCGCAGCGGGCGAGAACGCGCTCTTTCTCGGTGCCGGGCTCCACCGCACGGGTGCCGTCGGTGTGGCGCTCAGCGGCGACATCGTGCTCGATACGATCGTGGCGCAGGGCTGCCGCCCGATCGGGAACCCGATGTTCGTGACGCGCTGCCGCGAGGGCCTGCTGCTCGAGGTCGACGGCCAGCCGCCGCTCGACGAGCTGCAGCGTCTCTTCGACGCGACCGGCGCCGAAGACAGGGCGCTGATGCGCAGCGCCCTCTTTCTCGGCATCGAGATGACGGGCGGCCGCGCGGAGTATCGCCAGGGGGATTTCCTCATCCGCAACCTTCTCGGCATGGACGACGAGAACGGTGCGCTCGCCGTCGCCGCACCGCTGCAGGA
Source organism: uncultured Myxococcaceae bacterium (assembly GCA_964403915.1). Lineage (GTDB taxonomy): Bacteria > Myxococcota_A > UBA9160 > UBA9160 > UBA9160 > MYXO. The sequence goes on along the minus strand of CAYOIG010000457.1, from coordinate 1,828 downwards.
GACGCAGGTCGTGCAGTTTCACGTGCGCGACGCGCTGACCTCCGCTGCCGATCTCGAGGAGCGGCTGACGCGCTACCGGAAGGCGGCCCCGACCGGCATGCGGCCGCACGGCGCGCTGCTCTTCTCCTGCCTCGGACGCGGCGCGCAGCTCTACGGCGAGCCGGATCACGACAGCGACGCTCTGCGGCGTCACCTCGGCGATCTCGCGGTCGCCGGCTTCTTCTGCAACGGCGAGATCGGGCCCATCCAGGGCCGCACCTTTCTCCACGGCTACACCAGCGCCTTCGGCATCGTCCGCCCGCGGAGCTGACGGCGAGGAGTTCCCATGCGCATCCTGCTCATCAATCCGTCCTACCCCTTCGAGGAGTTTCCGCGGCTGCTCGTGACGCTGCCCTATCTGGCCTCGGCGCTGCGTGCCGAGGGGCACGAGGTCGAGATTCTCGATCTGCTCCTCGCGCGCACGACACCGGACAAGATCGAGCGGCGCATGTCGCGGCTGCGTCCCCAGCTGGTGGGCATCACGTCCGTGACGCTCAACCACCACATTGCGTCGGCCATCGCCGAGGTCGTTCGCAAGTGCGACGAGCGCGTGCCGATCATCATGGGTGGGCACCACGTCTCGTTCGAGATCGAGGGCTCCTTCCGAGACCTCCCGGCCCTCGACTACATCGGCATCGGCGAAGGCGAGCACACGATGATCGAGCTCGCGCGGGCCCTCGAGGGCCGTCTCGACGTTCGCGACGTTCGCGGCCTCGCGCTGCGCGAGCCGGGCAGCGGCCGCATCGTGAAGACGGCGGCGCGGCCGGCGCCAGAGGATCTCGATGCGATCCCGAAGCCTGCCCGCGACCTGGTGCCGCTCGCGCGCTATCTCGCCTTCGACAGTCACGCCAGCGTCATCACCAGCCGCGGCTGCCCCTACTCCTGCGTCTTCTGCTCCGCGCCCCAGTGGACGGGCCGCTCGGTGCGCTACCGCACGCCTTCTCTCTGCGTGGACGAGATCGAGGAGCTCTCCGGTCTCGGCTTCCGCGAGATCACGATCGAGGACGATCTCTTCACGCTCTACCGCAAGCACTTTCTCGCCGTCTGCGATGAGCTGGTGCGACGGAACACCGGCATCCAGTGGAACGCGTTCTCGCGTGTCGACACCATCTCGCCCGAGATCGTCGAGACCATGGCGAAGGCCGGCTGCCAGGCGATCTGCTTCGGCGTCGAGAGCGGGAGCCAGGAGATCCTCGATCTCGTCAAGAAGAAGTCGAGCCTGCATCTGGTGAAAGAGGCCATGCGGATGACGCAAGATGCGGGCATCAGCGCACTCGCATCGTTCATCATCGGCCTTCCGGGTGAGACGGAGGAGACGCTGCGCCAGACCGTCGACTTCGCCAACGAGCTGCACCAGGAGTTCGGCTCCCTCTACGGCTTCCACATCCTCGCGCCCTTCCCGGGCTCGGAGGTTCGGGAGCGGGCCGCCGACTTCGGCCTCGAGATCCTCACCAACGACTGGACGAAGTACGACGCGAACCACGTCGTGACGCGCTCCAAAGGCACGGACACCGGCGTGATCCAGGCCGTGGCCGACGAGTACGACGAGACGATGGAGCGCTACGTGCGGTATCAGGACTACCTGTACCAGCAGGATCAGCTCCCGGTCTACGAGAAGAAGATGTACCTGCGGCGGCGGCGGCAGAAGCTGCTGTGGAAGATCCTGCTGGACGACGTCGTCGAGTCGCTGCCGGCCTACCGCGCGGAGCCCGTGGTCGAGCTGAAGCGCGCCGTCGCAGAGGCGACGGCCACCGGCGCTGCCGTGGTGGATGAAGAGATCGACCGCGTG
>CAYOIG010000456.1:0-2648 GCA_964403915.1 uncultured Myxococcaceae bacterium | reverse complement strand
GGCGCAGTTCTTCGATCAGGAACAGTGTGTGCACGTCCACCGTGTAGATGTGGTAGATGACGTGCTGCCAGCGGCAGAAGATGTGCTCCCATTCGGGCAGGAAGGCGCTGAGCAGACCGTCCTCGTTCATCTCCGTGAGCGTTCGCATCACGCGGTGCGATCCCTCGAGGATGCGCAGGAGCGTTCCCGCAGCCTCGGGATCCGAGCGAAGCCGGTCGTCCACGAGGTCGAGGTTCTCGCGAACGAAGCGTCGTGCCGTTCGCGAGAGCTGCACCTTCTCGTCCTGCGCAGCGGCGTAGGCCGTGAGCAGGCGCACGGGCCGCTCCCGTAGATGGGCCGCGTGCGGAATCTCGAGGCGGGTATCCGCGACGCGGAAGCCGTCCGCCACCTCTCGCGCCGGCGATTTCACCGCGGGCTTCGACGCTCGCGCCAGACACTGCTCGATCACGAGCTCCGAGAGGCTCTGCACCACTCGCGCATGCCGGTAGTAGTCGCGCATGAAGCGCTCCACCGGGAGGTCCTCGTCATCGCTTCGCCTGGCCGCATAGTCCCAGGTGTTCGCGACCTGCTCCTGATGCTCGAAGCTCATCTGGTCGTTCTTGCGCTTCGAGATCAGGTGCAGCTCGTTGCGCAGCCGCCACAGGAACTGGATCGCCGCCCGGTACTGCTCCATCTCAGACTCGGTCAGCAGACCGAAATGGAGCAGATCGTCGAGCCCTCGCATCGTCGGATGTGCGGCCCGCGTGGCCCAGTACGCATTGTGGTAATCCCGGAGACCGCCGGCGCCCTCCTTCACGTTGGGCTGCAGCAGATACAGCGATTCCCCGTACTTCTTGTGCCGCTCGCGCAGCGCCGCGAGCCGTTCCGCCAGGAAGTTCTCCTTGTCCGAGAACGTCTCCTCGCGCACGCTGTCGGTGAACTCGTGGAAGAGCTCCGTGTCCCCCACGAGAAAGCGCGCGTCGAGGATCGCCGTGCGTACCGTCGCATCCCCGCTGCCCAGATCGAGGGTCTCGGCGATGGTGCGCGTAGCGCAGCCGACCGTGAATCCCCCGTCCCAGAGCCACATCTGTACCTGGCCCGTGATTCGCTCGACGTACGCGTTCATGCGACGGGGGTACAGGAAGAGCAGATCCACGTCCGAGTGGATCGAGAGCTCGCGGCGGGCATAGCCCCCCACGGCAACGACCGAGAGCCGCTGGCCGAACTCCGCGCCGCCTGCGTAGTAAGCAGCCTCGGCGAGGCGGAACAGGCGACGGATCAGCCGGTCCGTGAGATCGCAGTTGGCCTCGTTCACGGTCTGGCCACCGGCGCCCGAGCGGTGCAGCACCTCGAGGTGCGCCCGTGCTTCCGTCATGTACGCGCGCACCGCCGCGGCGACGCCTGCGTCGGAGACCGGTGCGGCGCCCTGCCCGGGCTCGAGGTCGGCCAGGAAGCGGTCGATCTGCGGCGGCGCGCTCAAGGCTTCTCCGAAGCCATGACCGGCGCACTCGCGATCGCGTAGGCCATGAGGCCGCTGGCGAGCCGGTCGGCGAGAAGCTCGAGATGCCCTTCGTCGCGCAGGCGCTCGGCATCCCGCGGATTGCTGGCGAAGCCGACCTCTACCAGCACGGCGGGCATGCTCGAGAGGAAGAGCACGTAGAACGGGCCCTTTCGCACGCCGAGGTCTTCCGTCGTCCCGTAGCGCGCCCGCAGGCCACGCACGATCGCGCCATGCACCTGATGCGCCAGCAGACTCGAGCGCGTCGACACCTCGGAGACCCGCATCTGGGCGAGCGTGCGCTGCAGATCGTCCGCCTGATCGGGTGGGACGGCGTTCTCGCGGGCCGCGACGTCGTCACTGTGCCGCTCGTCGCTCTCGTCGAGGTAGTAGGTCTCGATGCCCATGGCGGAGGCGCGGGGCGCCGAGTTGACGTGCAGCGAGAGGAAGAGGTCTCCCCTGCCCGCTTCCGCCCGGGCCGTACGCTGCTGCAGATCGACGCTCTCGTCGCCGTCCCGGGTCATCACGACGCGGAAGCCCCAGCGAACGAGCCGGGCGCGCATGCGCCGTGCGAGGTCGAGCGTGACGTCCTTCTCGACGAGCCCGCCGAGACCGATGGTGCCGGGATCGCGGCCGCCATGCCCCGCATCGAGGACGATGCAGCGCACCGGACGCCGCTCCCAGGCCGCAAGGGGCGTCGTCGGCTTCGCTGCCGGCCGCTCCGCGCTGCCGCCGGGCGGCGTCACCGGAGAGGCGCCCGCAGGCCCTCGCGTGCGCGGGCCCGCGCAGCCGGCCGTCGCCACCGCGAGTGCCGCCGCCAGCACCCCGAGCCGCCACCGGAAGGCGCGCTTCATCCGCTTTCCGCCTCACGCAGGAGCGCTGCCAGACGGTGCAGCTCCGTCAGCGCCTGCAACGGCGTCGTGCGCTCGGGATCGAGGCTGCGAAGCGCTGCGAGCACCTCGGTCTCCCCTGGCGAGAGCGCAGCGGGCGCCGGCGGGCCCGAGAACAGCCCGAGCTGTGCGGTCCCGGCCGTCGCGCGCCGCTGGGCCGGACTTCCGCCGTCGCCCTCCAGCTCCCGCAGCAGCGCGCGGGCGCGCTCGATCACGACTGGGGGAAGGCCCGCCATCCGTGCCACCTGGATGCCGTAGGAGTGGCTGGCGCCACCGGCCAC
>CAYOIG010000455.1:0-3025 GCA_964403915.1 uncultured Myxococcaceae bacterium | reverse complement strand
CGACGACGTTGCGCTCGTGCGGGCTCGCCTCGGCGGCACCGTGAACGACGTGGTTCTCACCGTCGTGGCCGGCGCGATTCGAAGATTCTTCAAATACGTTCGCCTCACCGATCCGGACGAGATCGGCTTCAAGGTGATGGCACCGGTCTCGGTCCGGGACCCCCGCGAGCGGGGGCGCCTCGGCAACCGGGTCGCCGCGTGGTTCGTGCCCCTCCCGATCGGCGAGCGCGACCCGCTGGTTCGCCTCGCACGCGTACGCGAGACGACGGACGACCTGAAGCGGCGCCACGAGGCCCTCGGCGCCGAGACCATCACGCAGGCCATCGAGTGGCTCGGAACGACACCGATCACGCTCGGGGCTCGCTCGATCGAGACCGCGCCTCCTTTCAACATGGTCGTGACGAACGTTCCGGGGCCGCGCGGGCCGCTGTACCTGCTCGACGCGAAGATGCTCGAAGCGCATCCCATGGTGCCTCTCCTCGGCAGCCTCTCCGTGGGCATCGCCCTCTTCAGCTACGGTCGCACGATCTCCTGGGGCTTCACGGCCGACTGGGAGCTCGTGCCCGACCTGCACGAGCTCGTGCTCGCCGTACAGCACGCCTTCGGGCAGCTCCTCGATCGCGCGCGGCGCATGCCCGAGCCGGCGCCCGCACCGGAGCCGTCGCCGCAAGGGCGCAGCCGCAAGCGAAAGGCCTAGCGCGGAGCGCCGCCCTTGCGCGCGTAGAGGGTGTCTTCGTATTCCCGCACCATCCGGTCGGCGCTGAAACGCGGGATCAGGCGGCGCATGGAGCTCTTCACGCGGGCGAGCCAGCGCTCGGGAAGGCCCTGCGGGCTCCGCTCGTAGAACAGAGGGATCACCTCGCTCTCGAGAAGATTGTAGAGCGCCGCCGCATCCACTTCGTCCTGCGCGTGCCCGTCGCCGGGGCCCGACGCGATCGCCCACCCGCTCTCGCCGTCGTAGGCCTCGGCCCACCAGCCGTCGAGGACGCTCAGGTTGAGGCCTCCGTTGAGCGCAACCTTCATGCCGCTGGTGCCGCTGGCCTCGAGGGGAGGCCGCGGCAGATTGAGCCAGAGATCGACGCCCGCCACGATGCGCGGTGCGAGGTGCAGGTCGTAGTCCTCGAGAAAGACGATGCGCCCTCCCACGTTCGGTGCACGGCGGAAGTCGAGCAGTCGGCGGAGCGTCTGCTTGGCGTCTTCGTCGGCCGGATGCGCCTTGCCGGCGATCACGAGCTGGATGGCGCGCTGACCATCGGCGAGCAGCCGCAAGCCGGTCTCGAGCTGGAGCGTGAGCAGGTGGAGGCGCTTGTAGGTGGCGACGCGCCGAGCGAACCCGATCGTGAGGGCGTCGGGGTCGAACAGACGCATCGCAGCGTCCACGTAATCCGGTGGCTCGCTGCGGGCGAGGCGCATCGCCACCGACCGCTCCCGAGCCTCGTCGACCAGGCGCTGCCGTAGCGTCCGGCGCACCTGCCACAGCTCGGCGTCCGGAATGTGCGTGACGGCCTCCCAGATCGCGCTCTCTGCGGTCCGGCGTCTCCAGTCGGCGGGCAGATGGCGATCGAGCAACGCCTGCATCGGGCTCGCCATCCAGCTCGTCGTGTGAACGCCGTTCGTGATGCTCCCGATCGGCACCTCGGGCGCGGGTCGCTCGGGCCAGAGCGCCTGCCACATCGAGCGTGAGACTTCGCCGTGCCGCCGCGAGACGGCGTTGGCCGCGCGGCTCGTTCGCAGCGCGAGCGGCGTGAGCGCGACCGCCTCCTGCTCGCTCCCCGGGTGGAGCCGGCCGAGATCGTAGAAGACCGATGCGGGTGCGTGAAGACGCTCGTGCAGCGCGCCGAGCACGGGCTCGACTTCAGCCGGCGGAAACCACTCGTTGCCGGCCGCGACCGGTGTGTGCGTCGTGAACACCGTCTCGTCGCGCACCCTCGCGAGCGCATCCTCGAGGGTCGAGCCAGCTTCCCGAAGCGCCCGCATGCGCTCGAACGCGCCGAGCGCCGCGTGCCCTTCGTTGAGATGCACCAGGCCCGGCTCGATCCCGAGTGCCTGCAGCACGCGAACGCCGCCGCAGCCGAGCGTTGCGTACTGCGCGAGGCGCGTGCGGCGATCCCCCACATAGAGCCGTGCGGTGATCCAGCGATCGATCGGATGGTTGTCGGCGCGATCGGTGTCGAGCAGGTAGACCGGAACACGCCCGAAATCGATGCGCCACACCTGGATCTGGACGATGCGCCCGCAGAGCTCGAGCGGAACGCTGAGCGGCCGTCCCTCACCGTTCGTGACGAGCACGGCCGGCAGCCGCTCGATGTCGGTCGTCGTCCAGTACTCGACCTGCGAGCCATGGCTGTCGAGGCGCTGGTGGAAATATCCCTGCCGGTAGAAGAGGCTCACGCAGACGAGAGGAAGCGCGAGATCCGATGCCGCCTTCACGAGATCCCCGGCGAGCACGCCGAGGCCGCCGCCGTAGAGCGGCAGCGAGCAGTGGCCTCCGAACTCCGAGCAGAAGTAGGCCACCGGACGCTCAGACGAGATCACTCCGGCTCTTGCCGGCCGCGAGCGATCCTCCGCGAGCGCCTCGGCCACGCGCTCCACGCGGCCCGCGTAGGCGGGGTCGCCTGCGAGCTGCCGCATCCGCTGCGGCGTCGCGGCCTCGATGACCCAGCGCGGGTTGCAGCCACATCGCCGCCACAGGGCAGCGTCCATGTCGCGAAACAGGTCCGCTCCGCCGGGCACCCAGGTCCAGCCGTAGTCGTAGGCGATTCGTGCCAGCTTCGTGATCGGGGCCGGCAGTCGCTCGCTGAGCTCGCTGATGGCTCGTTCGACGTCTCGGCTCCCGGCACCGCGCACCTGGCCTTCTCGATCCATCGCGTCTCCTCCGCACCAGTCTGGCGCCGATCTGCGCGATCGCGTCGCGTTCATTGGAAGGCGTCCCGCGTCTCGTGCGGGCCGGCCTGGCATCTCAGAGTCTCTTCCGGAAGCTGAGCGTGGCGACCCCGAGGGCGACGGCCAGGAAGGCGCCGATCGC
>CAYOIG010000454.1:0-2155 GCA_964403915.1 uncultured Myxococcaceae bacterium | reverse complement strand
AAGGTCGAGCCCGTCACCGGGCTGCCCCTGCTCAGCATCCAGATCGATCGGTCTGCGCTCGCCCGCTACGGATTGAGCGTCTCCGACGTGCAGGAGGTGATCGAAATCGCGATCGCCGGCAAGGCGGCGACCGAGGTCTTCGAGGGCGATCGGCGCTTCGAGGTGCTGGTCCGCCTGCCCGAGAACTTGCGCAACGACCTCGACGCCCTGGAACGCATCCCTCTCCCGCTACCCGGCTTCGAGAGCGCCCTCGAGACGGCGGCGTATCGAGGCTACGGACGCACGTCGCTGCCGCCCGCAGGACGTGGGGCTTCGTTCATTCCCCTCTCTGCGGTGGCGCGCTTCGAGCTGGCACCGGGGCCGAACCAGATCAGCCGGGAGGACGGCAAGCGCCGGGTCGTCGTCACCGCAAACGTTCGCGGCCGCGATCTCGGCTCGTTCGTGGAGGAGGCGCAGCAGAGGGTCCGAGCAAACGTCGAGATCCCACCGGGATACTGGACGGCCTGGGGCGGCCAGTTCGAGCAACTGCTCTCGGCCTCGAGAACGCTGCGCGTCGTGGTGCCTCTCTCGCTGCTGCTGATCTTCGGGCTTCTCTTTGCGAGCTTCGGCTCGGTGCGAGAGGCGCTGATCGTCTTCAGCGGCGTTCCGCTCGCGCTCACCGGCGGCGTCGCCGCACTCTGGCTGCGAGACATCCCGCTCTCGATCTCGGCCGGCGTCGGCTTCATCGCGCTCTCGGGCGTGGCCGTCCTCAACGGGATCGTGATGGTCTCGTTCATCGACCGGCTCTTGCGTGACGGGCTCCCCCTCGAGCATGCGATCCGCACGGGGGCCCTCACGCGACTGCGGCCCGTGCTCATGACCGCGCTGGTGGCCTCGCTGGGCTTCGTGCCCATGGCGGTCGCCACCGGCGCGGGCGCCGAGGTGCAGCGGCCTCTGGCCACGGTCGTGATCGGGGGGATCCTCTCCTCGACCCTGCTGACGCTCTTCGTGCTGCCGGTCTTGCTGCGGGTCACGGCGCGACGGGAGAGGCCTTCTCCGGCTGCTATGGTGCTGGATGCGTGAGCAGCGACCAGGGACGCTTTCTGGTGACGGGTGCCAACGGCCATCTCGGCCGGCGTCTGCTCGCCCGGCTGGCAGGCGAGACAGTCCCGACCCGGGCGCTGGTGCGATCGGAGCGCGCCGCGCAGGTGCTCCGGAGCCTTCCGTGTGCGGACGCCTTCGAGATCGTCGTCACCGATTACGGCGACAGGGAGGCGCTCGCCGCCGCGGCCGCCGGCTGCAGCCGCATCGTCCACCTGGTGGGCATCCTCAAGGAGACGCGCGCGATGCGCTACGAGGATGCGCACGAGCGCACGGCGGAGGCGCTGGCCGATGCGGCGGCGCGCGCCGGGGCGAGGCGCATCGTGGTTCTCAGCATCCTCGGCGCGCGACACGATCACGCGAACCGGTGTCTGGCCTCGAAGGGGCGGGCGGAGCAGATCCTGCTGCGCGGCGAAGTGCCGGCCGTGGTGCTGCAGGTGCCGATGGTGCTCGGCCCCGGCGAGATCGCGGCAGCGGCTCTGCGCGGCAAGGCGCTCGCTCCCTTCGTGGCGCTCGTGCGCGGCGGTGCGACCCTCGAGCAGCCCATCGACGCGGAGGACGTGGTGAGCGCAATCCTCGCCGCGGCGGAGAGGCCCGGGCTCGAAAGGCAGGTGATCGCCCTGGCAGGCCCCGAAGCGCTGCCGCATCGGGAGCTGCTGGCGCGGGCGGCCGCGCTCCACGGGCGGCGTCCGCGCGTGCTGCCCGTGCCCGCAGCGGCCCTCCATCTCGTCGCCGGCCTGCTCGAGCGATTTCTCGCTGAGCCCCCGCTCACACGCGCCATGCTCGGCGTCCTCGAGCAGGACGACCGCATCGATCCGGCGCCCGCCTGCGCGCAGCTCGGCCTCACCCTCACGCCCCTCGACACCACGCTGCGTCAATCCGTGGGCCCCGGCACGGAGACTGCATGAGCGGGCCCGCCGCGACGAGAGCGACTGGACGCCGCCCGGGAGCGCTCTGGCAGAAGCTCCTCCCCTGGGCGATCACGGCGGCCTGCTTCTTCTATCTCTACACGCGCATCGACGCCGCCGCGCTCCGGCAGGGGCAGTCGCTGGTGCCCTACCTCTCTGCGGTGTTC
>CAYOIG010000453.1:0-6943 GCA_964403915.1 uncultured Myxococcaceae bacterium | reverse complement strand
TGACGCTCCGAGCCCTTCACCAGCAGATTGAGCACCGCGCCGCCCACGTCGCGGATCCAGTCGACGGAGGCCCGGCCGTCGCAGTAGCCGAGGATCTCGACGCGCTGCAGGAGCTTCTCGCGCCGGGCCCAGGCGGTGATCCGGCGCGCGGCCTCGCGCTCGCCCTCCGAGACCCGGGTCGAGGCGATCTCGATGCGGTCGACGCACACCTCGGCCAGCAGCATGCGCGCGAGCTGGAGCTTCTCGGCCGGGGTGTAGGAGACGTCCGGCGTCTGCTCGCCGTCGCGAAGGGTCGTATCCATGACGGCGATGCGTTCGGCGGGCTTGCGTGCGGGGGGCGCCATCGGGCCGAGAACGTAGCCCTTCCCGGGCGCGGGCGGCCGGAGCGGCAAGAGCGCGCCGGCGGCCGGCCCGCAGTAGCCTCGCAGCATGGGCGAGGGCAAGGGCGAGCCGCTGCGGGTGGGGTCGGACGAGGTGGGCGCGCGCCTCGACGCCTTTCTCGCGTCGCGCCTCGGGGTCTCGCGGGCGCGGGCGCGGCGCCTGCTGGCGCAGGGCTCCGTCAGCGTGGACGGCCGCCCCGCCGCGGCGGCGGCCAAGGGTGCGCTCCTGGCGGCGGGAGCGCTGGTGGAGGTCTGCGCCCCGGCCAATGCGGCGGACGAGCGCCCCGTGGCCGAGCCGGGCCGAGCGCTGCGCTTGCTCGCCGAAGGGCAGGGCTGGGTGGCGCTCGACAAGCCGGCCGGCGTGCCCGTGCACCCCCTGGTCGCGAACGAGACCGGCACGCTCCTCAACGCCCTCGTGGCGCGTTTTCCGCAGGTCGCCGGGGTGGGCGAGGGCGGCCTTCGCAGCGGAGTCGTCCATCGGCTCGACGTCGATACGTCGGGGGTCGTCCTCTTCGCGACGGCGCAGCGTTGCTGGGAGCGGCTGCGGGCGGCCTTCGCGGAGCATCGCGTCGAGAAGCGCTACCGAGCACTCGTGCTCGGGCACCTCATGGGCGAGGGGCGCGAAGAGGTCGGGCTGATCGTGGCGCGTCATCGTCCGGCGCGGGTGCGCGTCATCGATCCGCGTCATGACGCGCGGGGCCGTGGCGCGAGGAGCGCCCGGCTGCGCTGGCGGGCACTCGCGCAGCTCGGCCCGGCGACCCTCGTCGAGGTCGATCTCGAGACGGGCCATCTGCACCAGGTCCGCGCCACCTTCGCGCACCGCGGGCACCCCGTGGCGGGAGACCGCCTCTATGGGCCCGGCCCCGGCGAGGATCCGACCGGGGCGGAGCGGCAGATGCTCCACGCGACACGGGTTCGTGTCGAAGAGATCATCGCCGAGAGCCCCGACCCCCCCGACTTCTCGGCCCTGCTCGCGCGGCTGCGTGAGGCGCACCCCGCGGAGGGGCTTCCGGTGCCCCGTGCGTGAGGCTATCCAGACGGCATGAGCGCCAGTGAAGGAAAGGAAGTCCTCGCCGGGCTCGAGGCGATCGCCCGCGCGGCGCTTCCGCGCTTCGGGCTCCCCGCGGCGGCGCCGATCTCCTTGCTCCATCACCGCGAGAATGCCGTTTTCCGCGTGGTCGACCCCGCGGAGAATCGGCCCTTCGCGCTCCGCGTTCACCGGCTCGGCTACCGGACGACGCAGGAGATCCGTTCAGAGCTCGCCTGGATGGACGCGCTCCGCCGCGAGGGCATCCACACGCCGGCGCCGCGGGAGGGTCTCGATGGCAGCCCGGTGCAGACCGTTGCTGCGGCGGGCCTCGACGCACCGCGTGACGTCGATCTGCTGAGCTGGGTCGAGGGATCTCCCCTCGATGCGAGCGCCGGCGCCGAGGCCTATCGCCTGCTCGGCCGGACTTGCGCGCAGATCCAGCAGCAGGCGCGGCGCTGGAAGCCGCCCGCCTGGTTCTCGCGCCCGACCTGGGATGCGGCAGCGCTCGTCGGCAAGGCCGCGCTCTGGGGGGACTACGCCGAACTGGCGGTGCTCACGCCCGAGCAGCGAGCGCGTTTCGATCGCGTGGCCGAGATCGTCTTCCGGCGCCTCGCGGCCTTCGGTCGCGGGCCCGATCGCTTCGGTCTCACGCACGGCGACCTGATGCCCGACAACGTCCTGCTCCACGGAGGCGCTGCCTACGTCATCGACTTCGACGACTCGGGCCATGGCTGGTATCTCTACGACCTGGCGACGCTGCTCGCCGTCAAGCAGCTCGATCCGGACTGCGAGACCGCGCGGGAGGCCTGGATCGAGGGCTACCGGAGCGCCGCGCCGCTGCCCGACGAGCACCTCGTCGAGCTCGACACCCTCGTGATGGCGCGCGGGCTGCTGCTCGTCGGCTGGATGCACACTCGGCGCGAGACACCGACGGCGCAGCTCCTGACTGGCGCGGTCGTTGCGCTGGCCTCCGTGCAGGCCGAAAAACTCCTCGCCCGCGAGAACGTGTGAAGCGGGACCCTGGGCCTCCGTTCATCGCCGATACTCGCGCACGATCCGGTCCCATTCGACGTCGCCGGCGCGCAGGCACGACCTCCTCGCCGCGCCTCAGCCCTCTCCGGCCACGACCGGCTCGGCGAGTCGTACCGTGAGTCGTGCACCCTCTCGCGCGCGGATCGCATCGGCTTCGGAATAGAAGCTCGACGGCGTGAGGTCCTCGGCTCCGTAGAAGGCGAGCTCGCGATCACGCCGCAGCTCGCGCGAAATCGTCGCGAGTCGGGGCGCTTCCTTGCGAACGGCAGCCGGCAGTCGCGCTGTCTCGGCGAGCAGCACCTCCGAGACGTCGTGGATGCGCGGCGCGTCGACTCCGCAGCTTCGTAGCAGTCCCTTGAGTGCCAGCTCCACCACTTCCTGGGACTCTCGCACCACGTCGGCCCAGCTTCCTGCCTCGAAGAGGACGTCGATGGCGCGCAGCCGCACGGCGGCACGCCGCACGTAGTCGAGGGCCAGCTCGGGGTTCCGCACGGTCAGGACGCCTCGGCCCAGTAGGGCTGGCCGTGAACGTGTCGTCGGACGATGCGACCGCTGAATATTTCGCGCCGCACCCTTGCCAGCCAGCGCGAGAGCTGGAGGCCGCGGTCGAGCAGCAGGAGGCCGTCGACGGCGACTTCGGCCCACAGGCCGCTCGAGGGCTCGTCTTCCGGTGGAAGGTGAACGAGGTGAGGCTCCACCGGGTGAGCGTCCCAGCGGACGGGAGACTCGTCCCAGCGGCGGTAGAGATCTCGCGTGATGCGCACCGCAGCATCGACCACGACGAGCAGGTCGACGTCGGAGCTCGCGGCCGCCTCGCCACGCGCCCACGACCCGTAGACGGCGAGTCCCACGAGCCGCTCTCCGAAGAGCGCCGCGGCGCGGTCGAGGCTGGCGCCCGCTGCCGGCAGGTCCGCCAGAGAGCCGGGCGGGAGGGCGAGCCTGCGCGCGCACGAAGCGTTCAGCGAGAGCCCGCTCCGGCGCGCCGACTCTCTCAAAGCCGCGTGGAGAGCCGGGTCGATTCGGAGCACGAATCGACCCGAGGCCGCCGGTCTGCTCGATGCGCGCATGATATCTCCGGTTCTAAAGCGTGATACTACGCTCGCGAAGCCCGGCGGGCAAGCTGTGCTGCGGCGGGTGGCAGGGGCCGAACCGGGTCGCCTCCGTGGCCTGGCCGCATCAGAAGGTCGGGTCCGCTCCGGGCCCCTACACTCCCCGGAGCCTGCGGCCGAGGAGAGGGGACGGAGGGAGCCCCGGGCCCGTGGTCGCACCCGGCGCCCAGCCCCCGTAGGATAGGCGCCCCGCCGGCTGCGGCTGCCGGGCGCCAGAGGAGAGACGGCCGATGAGCAAGCGTGCCCTCGTAACGGGCGTGACCGGACAGGACGGCGCCTACCTCTGCCGCCTGCTGCTGGAGCGCGGCTACGAGACCTATGGGGCCTTCCGGCGCAGCGCGTCGCTCAATCTCTGGCGCCTCGAAGAGCTCGGCGTGGCGCAGGACGTGCGCCTCGTACCCCTCGACTTGATCGAGTTCACGAACATTCTTCGCACGGTGGAGCAGGTGCGGCCCGACGAGTTCTACAACCTCGCCGCCCAGAGCTTCGTGGCCCTCTCCTTCGAGCAGCCGATCTATACCGCCGACATCGACGGCCTTGCTCCGCTGCGGATCCTCGAGTGCCTGCGCGTTGCAAAGCCCGATTGCCGGTTCTACCAGGCCTCGACCTCCGAGATGTTCGGCAAGGTGCAGACGATCCCGCAGACGGAGAAGACGCCCTTCTACCCGCGCTCCCCCTATGGTGTGGCGAAGCTCCACGGCCACTGGATCACCATCAACTACCGCGAATCCTACGATCTCTACGCCTGCTCGGGGATTCTCTTCAACCACGAGTCGCCGCTGCGTGGCATCGAGTTCGTTACGCGCAAGATCACGTCGAGCCTCGCCCGGATGAAGCGTGGCCAGCAGGAGGTGCTGGAGCTCGGGAACATGGATGCGGAGCGGGACTGGGGATTTGCCGGCGACTACGTCGAGGCCATGCACCTCATGCTCCAGCAGCCGGCCGCGGACGATTTCGTGATCGCCACGGGGCGAACGCATCCCGTCCACGAATTCGTGGAGCGCGCAGTCCAGCTCTGCGGCTGGAAGCCCGTCTGGGAGGGAGAGGGAGAATCCCGCCGCTGTCTCGACGCCACCTCGGGCAAGGTGCTGGTGCGAATCAATCCTGCCTTCTACCGGCCGGCCGAGGTCGATCAGCTCCTTGGCGACGCGACGAAGGCGCACAGCGCCCTCGGCTGGAAGCCGCGCGTGGGATTCGAGGAGCTCGTGGAGAAGATGGTCCGTGCCGACCTCGACCGGCTCGCGGCCGGGAAGACGCTGCTCTGAAAGGTCCCCATTGACCAGGCTGCTGCGAGCGCTGCCGCCCGGACTGCCCGGAAGAACGCTGGTCCTCGGTGCGGGTGGCTTCCTCGGCAGTCAGGCCGCGCTCTGGCTGGCGCAGACGGGCTCCGCCCTTCGGCTCTTCGATCTCTCGATCGAATCGATTCCCGAGCCTGCGCGTGACGCTCCCGGCGTCGAGGTCGTGCAGGGGAATCTGCTCGACGAGGCGCTCGTTCGGGATGCGCTCGAGGGCGTGGATCAGGTGTTGCACTTCGTGTCGGCCACGGTGCCGGCGACGTCGGTGGCCGAGGTCGACCTCGAGCTGCGTGCCAACGTGCAGCCGATGGCGCGGCTGCTCGCTGCCATGCGCTCGGCCGGCACGCGACTGGTCGTCTACCCGTCGTCGGGCGGTACCGTCTACGGCGACGAGGCGCCGGAGCGCGGCTTTCCCGAGACGGCACCCGCGCGGCCCTCAGGCTCCTATGGCCTCGGCAAGCTCCTCAGCGAGCAGATCCTTTCCTTCCATGCGCGCTCGGGTGGCCCGCGTTGTCTCATCCTGCGCATCGCGAATGCCTACGGCCCGAGCGTTCACGGTCACAACCGTCAGGGTGTGATCAACGCCTTTCTCGACCGTGTGCAAGCGGGAGAGCCCGTGCGTGTCTGGGGCGACGGCAGCGCCGTGCGCGACTACGTGCACGTCGAGGACATCCTCACCGCGCTCTCGTCGCTCGTGCGCAGCGACGCGCAGGGCGAGATCTACAACGTGGGAAGCGGCCAGGGCCTGAGCGTGTGCGAGGTGCTGGACGTGATCCGGCGAGCCACCGGACGCAACGTCGCCATCGAGCGCGCGCCCGGAGAATACACTGGCGTACAGCGCAGCGTCCTCGACGTCACGAAGCTCCAGACGCTCACCGGCTGGCGCCCGCAGATCGGGCTCGAGGAGGGCGTTGCTCACCTGTGGCAGCGCCTGCAGCAAATCGGCTGACCCTACTCAGTGCAGCAGCCAGTAGCTCTCCGTCGAGTAGTTGAGATCGCGCCGGCGCTCGCCGATGGGCTTCGCCGGGTTGCCACCCACGATCGTATACGGCGGCACGCTCTTGGTAACGACGGCGCCGGCCGCCACGATGCAGCCACGGCCGATCGTGACGCCAGGCGACACGATTGCCCCTGCGCCGATGAAGACGTAGTCCTCGATCACGATCGGAGCCACGACGCCTGGGAAAGTCGGATCGTGCACATCGTGGCCGCCGAGGAGCAACATCACGCGATAGGCGATCGCGACGTTCTCGCCGATCCGCAGCTCCGTCATGCCGATGCCGGCGAGAAGACATTCGATCTGGATCGTCGAGTTGCGGCCGATGGTGATCTTGCCGCGTCCGCCGAAGATCTTGAGTCCGGTGTTGATCGTGGCACCGGGCGCAATCTTCCAGCCGAGCGCATGACGGTAATAGAGATTCCGGACGGCGCGGATCGGGATGTAGCCGATGATGCGGTTGGCGCCGAAGGCGAGCACGTCCGTGAGGACGTTTCGCAGCCGGTCGTAGGCCGTATACCGATTGCGGACGATGAGCCGCGAGTCGTCCGTCGCGCTCACCGCGTCTCCGTAGTCGGGCGTGGCGCCACCGAGCCGAGGAAGGCTTCGAGCCCGGACTCCTTCAGCTCGATGCCGACCACCGTCGCCAGGCCGGCGATGAGGCCACCGGCGAGGGACAGGATGAGCGTGAGCAGCTTCTTGGGCCGGATCGGCCGAGGCTCGGCGGCGGCCTCCTGCACCACGGAGGCGTTCGTGAACTGGCTGCGGTCGAGCGCAGCGTCGATCCGTGCCTCGACTCCGCGGCGCAGGTACTGCATGTACTGGGCCTCGCTGGTGGAGATGAGGCGCTCGATGCGTTTGGCGTCCAGCACCTGCTCGTCGATCTGACTGAGGCGCTGTGTGCCTTCCTGGATCTGCCCGTCGAGCTTCTTGATGCGCTCGATGTCGCCGTCGCGCTCTGCGCGCGTTCGCTCCATGTCCTGCGATGCGCTCACGGAGGCGGGAGAGAGCGTCGACTGCGTCTGGAACAGACCGGAGCGCTGGCTCTCGATGGCCGCCACGGCGGCTTCGAGCTTGCGCTGGTTCTCGACCAGCAGCGG